>DATHGL010000001.1:0-3494 GCA_035317625.1 Gemmatimonadales bacterium
TGGCCGTGCAGCCGCTCGCAGCGGTGTCCTGGGAACGTGATGAAGTGGGCGGCGGCGAAGACGTGATTGTCTTTCGTCACCGACACCTTGAACCCCTTACGTGCGGCCATCGGCCCCCCCACTCCGGCGTCCCCACCCACCTTCGAGCAGCACGACGTAGATCGCCGCGCCCGTTAGGTCGGCGGTGGCCCCCGGGTTCAAGGTGTTCGCCTCGTCGCGCAGTGCGCGGTCGAGCGCCGCGATCGCGTCCCGCCCCGCCGCCGTGCGGATGCCGCCGGCGTCGAGCGCCGCGCGGGCCTGCCGTTGCACTGTCACTGCCGCCTCGCTCCCGAGCTTGCGCGCGATGTGGGTGTCGGCCGCGGCGGCGAGCAGCGTGAGATACGCCTGGACCACCGCGTCCCGCCAGCCGAGTCGATCGGCCAGCGCGAGGCTGAGCGCAGGCGCGCCGACTTCGAACGTCGTGCGGAAATCGGTCGCGTACTCGCGGGCCACCGCGTCACGGTCCCGGGCGAGGGCCATGACCTCGCGCAGGCTCGCCGTCGGCGTGCCGGACACGTCTTGCTCGTTCGCCCGGCCCAACCCGCCGGGCGCCGCGAGTCGGATCGCGGCATAGGCGTCGCGCGTGTCCGCGATGGTCGTCTCGGCGAGCGTGACGGCGAGCCGCTCGCGCAGCGGCGCGCGCCCCGGTCGCAGTGCCGCGCGGGCCAACGGGGCGAGGAGCAGCACGAGGCCGAGATTGGTATTGGACGGCGCCCAGCGGGCAGTGGCTTCGACGGCCGCGCGGATCGTGGCGCCCAGCGGGTGCTCGCCGGCGGCGGCCAGCGCGGGGCCGATGGCCGCGGCGCTCGCGAGAAAGTCTTCGTAACTCGTGTCGTGGAACGCCGCGCCCGGAGAGACATTCCCGGGTTTGGGGGCACTCGCCTCCAGCAGGCAGGCGAGCTGCGCCGCGGCCCCGACGTCGGCTGCCCGCAGCACCGGGATCACCGCGGCGCCACGCGTCCGAGCAGGTGCTCGACGATCGCTCCGGCGACGTCGCTCGACGTCGCGTCCTGCAGGCCGCGCCATCCGGGGATCCCGTTCACCTCGACCACGTAGAGCGTGCCGTCACGCGCCGGGAGCAGATCGACACCGGCGTAGTCGGCGCCCACCGCTCGGGCGGCGGCGAGCGCCAGCTCCGTCCGCTCTGCGGACAGCGTGACGGCTCGGGCCTGCCCGCCGCGCGCCAAGTTGGTCTTCCAACCCGGCGCGCAGCGCTCGATCGCGCCGACCACGCGCTCGCCCACCACGAAGGCGCGCACGTCGCAGCCCGCGTGGTCGATCGCGCGCTGCACATAATATACGCCGCGGATCGTCTCCAGCGTGCGGAACACGCGGAACGCCATCGCTTCGTCACTCACCCGCACCATCCCGAGCCCCATCGAGCCGAACAGCGGCTTGACGATCACGTCTCCGAGCGCGCGGAACGCCGCCACCGCCGCGTCGGGTTGCTCGCACACGATTGTTTCGGGCACCGGCAACCCCGCCTGCTCGAGGATCGCGGTCGTCCACAGCTTGTCCACGGTGCGCTCGAGGGCCCGGGGAGAGTTCATCACGGGGACGCCGCGCTCCTCCAGCGCGTGCAGCGCGTCCACCCGGAAGATGATCTGCTCGAGCGAGCCCGTGGGAATGATCCGCACCAGCACCGCGTCGCACGACGCGAGATCCTCTCCCGCGGCGGCGAAGCTCGGTCCGGCCCCGCCCAAGCGCGCCACCAGCCCCTCGTAGGGAAGCACGCGCCCCTCGTGTCCCCGCTCGACCAGCGCGCGGCAGAGCTGCTCGGTGTGCCAGCCCTGCCGCGCGGCCAGAATCGCGATCCGCACCGTCGCTAGTTGGTCTTCGTTCCGAGGAGCACGGTGACCCCGCCGGTGGCGAACACCGACAGGTCCGCCGCGGCGGCCTGTTGCTGCTGGGGCGCCGGCTTCGAGCACGCGGCCCCGACGACGAGAGCGGCGAGGGCGACGAGGTGCTGCAACGAACGCTGCATGGATCGCTCCTTCTGGTGGAATGGGTGAGGGCGCCGTGTCTCAGCTCTCAACGAGCGACGCGCGCAGCACCTCGGGGTTCACCTGCCCGGCGTGATACGTCTTTCCGCTCTGCACGCTGGTGAGCCACACCTCGGCGGGACTGAACAGCAGCGGATCGATCTTGTAAAAATCGCCATCGTACCGCTTGAAAATGTCGTAGAACGGCGTGCCGTAGTCCTTGGACGCCGCGGCGGGAATCTTGGGTACGAGCTCGGCGAGCTCCGCGTCGGCGGCGTTCACCGTGTAGCGCGCCCGCCCGCCGTACAGGATGCAGTCGTTGGTCCGCCCGATCGCCCGCAGGTCGTTCTTGGCGACCGGCGCCACCGGCGCCGTCCCGATTCCGCTCACGATCTTGTTCACGTCGAAGCCGAGGGCGTCCATCTTATGGAGCCCCGTCTCGAGGATGCGCGCGGCGATCTGGACGCCGCCCGCGAGACTCGCCGTGGGTGCCGCCACGAGGGTGAGATGGGCGGGCGCGAGTCCCGCCTTCTGACCCACCCACCCGGCGACGTCGTCCGTCGGGGCGGTGCGGGTCTCGAGCACCAGCACGCCCCGCCGCGCCGTCTCCAGGTAGCCCAGCTTCCCGAACAGCTCTTTCTCCACCCGCGCGTGCGCGCGCAGCGGCCCCGACCCCATCGCGAAGTACTTCCCGACCTGGATGGCCCATCCGGCGTACTGCGACGCCATGCAGCTCACCGTCGGGTGGTCCGTCCACACCCGCACCCCCGCCCACATGTCGGTGCCGATCACGGTCGGCGCGTAGTCGATATGACCGAGGCCCCCCATGCAGATCTCCGCGAGGGCGAGTCCGGCCCCGTAGCCGCCGGGCGTGTCGATACCGGCGTCGATCACGCGCGCTCCTCCCGGGAGCGCCCGCACCGCGACGCGCAGCGCGTCGGCGCCGGCCGTCATACCGTCGGCGATCCGCCAGGCCCGCTCGTTCAGGCCGAGTCCCGTGCCGTTCACTCCCCCGCCCATTGCAGAATCTCCCCCTTGCCGATTTCGGCGAGGTCTCCCGAATACCGCTCGTACCGGCCCGCGACGTGCCGGTCGGCGACGGGGACGGCGGCGTGCGCGCGCAGATACCGCAGCAGCAACGCCACGTGGGGTGGCCGGTAGGTGCACGCATAGCGGAACGTCGCTGGTCGCTCCATCGGCTCGAAGGCGACGATCGAGCCGCGCTTGAGAAACCGTCCGGTGCCGGGCTCCGTCTTCCCGAACACGACCACCGTGCCCGCGATCATCCCGGTACCCGTCCCGCGTCCCGCGTCGCCCGTCACGACCACCAGGCCCCGCCGCATGCGGGCACCCGCCTCGTCGCCGACGTTGCCGCGGACAATGATCTCGCCCCCCGTCATCCCTCGCGCCGCGCCCGGTCGTGCGCCACCCGCATTGTCTCCTGCGTCGCCGTGTACGTCGATGCGGCCGCCC
>DATHGL010000002.1:0-4199 GCA_035317625.1 Gemmatimonadales bacterium
CCGGAGGCGCGCGCGCTCGTGGACGAAGCGGCGAGGGGAAACGCCGAGCGCGCGGCGTGGGTGGAACCGCCCGTCGATGAGAACGCGCCGCTCTACGGCCCGCCGCTCGAGCTCGTCCTGCAAGCCCTGGCCACCAGGCCGGCCACGCAGCAGGAACTGGACCAAATCCGCAGGCTCCTCGACGACGCAGCGGCGCACCGATGAACCTGACCGCCGACCTCCCCGACGATCCCGCGCTGCCGGGCCTCGTGGCCATCCGTACGGCCGGTTTGGCGCGTGCCATGCCCGCGCTCGGTCTGGGCGACGGGCCCATCGAGCTGCTGCTGTGCGGGTACACGGCGGGCTCGCGGGCCACACTCGACGTGCGAGCGGGGGACCGCCACTTCGCCGTCAAGGCGTACGCCGACGATCCGACCCCGGAAGCGGTGTTGTACCAGGCGTTCGCCGCGGCCCTGACGGGGGTAACGGACGTCGCCGTGCCGCGACTCCTCGCGTGGGAGCGGGACCTTCGGCTGCTGGCGATCAGCTGGCTCGACGGGACGCCGGCAAATGACTTGGTCAAGGCGGGACAGGGTCGGCGCGCCGGTGAGCTGGCTGCGACCTGGCTGTGGCGCGCCGCGGCGCTCCCGATGAAGCTCGGACCGGCGTTCGGCCCGGGGGACCTGCTGTACGAAGTGGGGAGATCGGTGGTCCTCTTGGGCGCCGCCGACCACGCGTTGGGTCGGGGGGCCAAGGCGATAGGCGCCGCGCTCAAGCGTACCCAGCCGAAGAACGGCTATCCGCGACTGGTACATGGCACTCTCTACGCACGTCACATTCTCGACTTGGGCCACGGCCCGGGTGTGATCGATTGGCAGCGCTTTGGTCAAGGGCCGATCGAGATCGACGCCGGGATGTTTTTGGCCACGCTCTCGCGCCTCGGCCTGCGGCACGACGGCCACACGGGCGAGGCGGCCCGCGCGGAAGAGGCGTTTCTCGCGGCGACTCGAGGCCTGGTGGATGAGCGCACCCTCGCGTGGTACCGGGCGGCGGCGCTCGTGCACCTCGCCGCGCGCATGCTGAAGCGTCAGGCACCCCCTGAGGCGCAATCGGTGCTGGACGAGGCGGCGCGGTGGGCCGAGCGCGCAGGTGTCGAAACGGTAGCCCCACCGGTCGCGCCCGCTTCCCCGGTCAGACGCTCGGCGCTCGAGCTGGTGCTCGCGGCCCTCTCCTCCACGCCCGCCACGCCGGAGGAGCTGGATCAGATCCGCAAGCTGCTCGACGAACGGAAGGAACGCGCGCCCTAGCGATATTCCTCCAGGCGGCGCCGCGCCTCGGCCCGTACGTTGTGGCTCGGGTGGGCGCGGGCCGCCTCGCTCAGCGCCGGGATCCCGAGCCCGTCCGGAAGCTCCGCCAGGCGCTCGACGGCCTCCAGTTGAACGACGGACGAGCTGTCGTTCGCGAGTCTGTCCACCAGCAGGACCAGAGCGGACTCTGGCGCGGCGCTCTTCGCGTACTGCTCCACCGCTTCCTCCCGGACCTCCGCGCTCGGCTGGGCGCGCGCCATCCGCGCCAGTGGCGCCAACGCTTGTGGGCTGCCAAGGTGGCCGAGCGTCTCGACTGCTTCCTGCCGCACTTCGTCGCTGGGGTCGCCGCGCGCGAACTCCTCGAGGAGCCCGAGCGCCACCTGCGGGGGCGCCACGTCACCGAGCGCCTTGACGGCCTTGCGGCGGACGTCCGGGTTGATGTTCGTGCGTGCGATATCGATGAGAGCACCCACGCCGGCACTGCCCCTCAGCCGGCCGAGGCCCTCGACCGCCTCGTGCTGGACCTCCTCGTCTCGGTCTTGCTGTGCGATGGCGAGGAGCGCCGCCACCATGTGCGGGTCGCGCCGCCTGCCGAGCGCCTTCACCGCCTGGTGTCGCGCGTACGGGTCCCGCAGGGCCTCGATGCGCCCCATCAAGGAGTCGGGCGAACCGGGCAGCGGACCGTCGCCCAATGCCCCAGTCCCGCGCGCGAGGTGGGCGCCGCCGCCTAGCGCGAGTGTGACCACGAGGACACCGGCCATCCACTTTGGGAAGAGCTCCGCTTGCACCGGCGCCACGAGCCGCCGGATGCGGCCCATCAGAGAGCCACCCGCCGCCGCCATCACGAACACCGGCGTCGTGATGCGGAGGCGCTCCATGCCAAGCAGCGCCGTCGCGTAGAAGTGCGCGTCGCCGCATACACTGACCGCCAAATCGTCGCAGCAGTGCTCGCGCTCGTCGCGCACCTGCTGCGAGACCCACCACACCGCCGGGTGGTAGAACAGGAGGGTCTCGATCACTGATTGGATGAGGTTGACGAGGTAATCGTAGCGCCGCACGTGGGCCAGCTCGTGCGCGAGCAGCGCGTCGAGCTGCAGTGGCGAAAGTCCCGTCAGTGCGGTGGCAGGCAGGAGGATGACCGGACGCAACCATCCGATCACGGCCGGCACCTGGACGACGGCCGACTCCAGCACGCGCACGGGCCGGGTGACGCGCAGCCGCCCCGCGAGGCGCGCCACCGCCTCCCCGCACGTCTCCGGCACCGGAAAGGTCCCCACCGTGCCGAGGCGTCGGGCCACGAGCCATCCCGCTGCGAGCCGCAGCGACAAGGCCACCACGCCACCAAACCACACGAGGACGACCCAGGGCAGGGCGGGCTCGAGGGCGGCGTGGATCCGGGCGGCGGCCGGCGCGGACGCTGGAACGGCTTGCGGGCCCGGGCCTGACGCTGCCCCCGGGAGACCCGAGGATGTGGCGCTCACCGCGTCGCCAGTCCAGGGCGACGTCTCGCTCAACCGTACGGCGGTGGCGACGGGGAGGGCGAGCATCAACGCCAGCGTGAGGGTGGCGAGCGCATAGCGGGTGCGGGCCGCGCCTACGGGAATGATGGCGAGGAGGGCGGCGAGCCCCGCGGCGGCCAGCGCATTCTGCCAGAGCGAGTCCACGAGGGCCCAGCCCAGCGCTTGTGTCGTGATCATATGCGTCCTCCTTTCTTCTCGTCGAGTAGTCGGCGGATCTGATCCAGCTCTCGCGCCGTGGTTGGAGTGACGGACAGGGCGTGGAGCACGAGCCCGAGCGTCGAGCCACCGAACGCCCGCTTCGCCAGGTCCGCCACCATGCGCCGTTGGGTCGCGGCCTCCGATGCCGCCGCCGCGTACACGTGGGAACGCACCGATGCATCCCGCATGACGAGGCGCTTCTCGGTCATGATTTGCAACAGCTTGAGGACGGTCGTGTAGCCGACCGGCTTGGCGTGGTCCAACGAGTGGTGGACGTCGCGCACGGTGCTCGCACCGCGCTCCCACAAAACGCGCAGAATTTCGAGCTCCGCGTTGGTCGGGCGTGGCGGCCGACGTTGGGTCAGGGACCGTTTCCGCATCGGGGCCTCGTTCATGTACGAAGTCATTCGTACCTACACCGCGCGGGCGCCGTGGTTTCCAGGAGATCGGCACCGCCATGTACGAAGTTGTTCGTACCTACACCGCGCGGGCGTCGTGGTTTCCAGTAGTTCGGCACCGCCCGGCGTCGCGCCGGTGCCACACAGGGCGCAGATTAAAGTCCGGTTTCCGAATCGGGGCGTACCCATGTCACGCAGTCTTCGGATGGCTCTCGCCGCGGCGCTGTGCTGCGTCCTCTCGAGCAAGCTCCGGGCCCAGGCCGCGCACGACCGTCCCGCTGCAGCGCTCGGGCGGGTGCTGGAGATCACGCGCCGCGGAACGCCCCACATCGCCTGGCGGCCTCGCGTGCCGCTCCAGGCGTCTCTGGTGGTCCTGGCGGTGCGGGCCCCTGGGGCGGATCAGGACAGCGTCGCCCGAATCCAGGGAGAGCTCGCGGGCGAGCCGCTGCACTTCGAGCGGGTCGGGGACGAGTTTCGCGCGGTGGGAGCGGTACCGCTCGGGGCGGGAGACAGCGTGGTGGCGCACGTCGTGGTGGAGCGCGTCGGCGGCGCGAGCGACACGGTGAGCGCCACCCTACCGGTGCGACCGCGGCGGACCGCGCGCGAGCGCCTGCGCGTGGCTCCCGAGTTCGCGCAGCCGCCGGAGTCGCTCGACGAGCGCATCCGCATCGAGCGCGAGATGGTGGGCGAGCTGCGGCAACGGGCGCACGAGACTCCGCGGCTGTGGCGCGAGCCGTTCGTCCGTCCCGTTCCCGGCGCGGTCACGAGCGCGTTCGGCGTGCCCCGCGTCTTCAATG
>DATHGL010000003.1:0-9120 GCA_035317625.1 Gemmatimonadales bacterium
TGTCAAACCGCCCGCCATGAGGGCGGGCAGCTGGTAGCACAACGACTTGCCTGCGCCGGTGGGCAGCACCGCCAGGAGCGACACGGCGCGCTCGACCCGCGTGAGGTGCCGCACCAGCGCGCGCAACCCCTCCGGCGCACAGTAGAGCAGCGTGAGGCGTCCAGCAAGGGTGGCGTCGAGAATCCGGCGACGCGCGTCCGCCCCCAGCAAACTGTTCAGATAGGCCGCCGCGATCCCCCGTCGTCGCAGCGCTCCCACCTGGTCCTGCATCAGGGAGATCAACGGGGAGACGACGAGTGTCAAACCGCCCGCCATGAGGGCGGGCAGCTGGTAGCACAACGACTTGCCTGCGCCGGTGGGCAGCACCGCCAGGACGTGGCGACCCGCGAGCAGGGGCCCGAGCACCTTGAGCTGGTGGATACGGAACGCGGGATGCTCGAACCGCTCCCTCAGGATGGTTCGGGCGCGCGCGAGTCCGCCGGGAAAGGCGGTCATGGCGGATAAGGAAAGGGCCCCGGCGGATTCACCGGGGCCCAAACCGCGCGCTGCGGAGCCGAATTACGCGGGAGGGCCGATCAGGGACGACCGACGGGCGTTCACGCCCGCTCCTGCCAGTCCACGGTATAGCTGTTGCCGCACTCGTGGCACTTCACGTCCTTGGGCTGTCCCCCCACGTGCTGACGTTTGTGGCAGCCGGGGCATACGAGATGGGGCTCGTGCACCACGCTCCAGGCCTTCGGCCGCTCCTGGCGGATCTCCACGTTGTCCTTGGGGACGCGGACCTCGACTCGGTGCACGTCCAGCACGACCCAGGGCTGGCCCGGCTGTTCGACGATCCGGTACCAAGCGCCACGCCGCAGACCTTCCTTTTCCGCGCGCTCGCCGCGGCTGCGTGCCCATCCCATGTCGGCCATTCGGCTCTACTCCTGTTCCTCGACTGTCCGCTCCCGCACGAGCACGAGGATTGCCGCCTGCGGGACGACGAGATACTTCGTCGACTCGAACGTGATCTCCACCGCCGCCTTCCGGAAGAACAGGGCGTAATCGCCGGCCCGCGCCTGCATCGGCAGGTACTTCACGTCGGGCCCGTGAATCTTCCACGGCTCGTCGTCCATGCTCACGGGCTCGGTGGTGGGTGTGCCTGGTCCCGTGGCGACGACGCGCCCCCCCTGCACCTGACGCGTCTCGAGCGCCGTGGGCGGCAGGTACAGGCCCACGTTGGTGCGCTCCTCCCCCTCTTCGGGCGTGATCAGCACCCGATCCCCCACCACGAGGAGGCGCTTGGGAGACTCGTCCGGCATGGGCCTCAGTATACTACTTCCCGGCCTGGAGGGGCGAGATTGGGCCGGGCCGTGGGGGGATGGTGATGTGGATCACGCGCACCGCTTGACAGGGGCGGGCGCCGTACTATTAATGCGCGCCGGTCGCAGACGCTCTCGAGGCCGCCACTCCCCCGTTCCCTTCGGAAGGGACCAAAAAGACATGCAAAGCCCGCTAGGCACCGTCCAGACTGAGCAGTGGAGCTGGATCCTCCAGACCGTTTGGGGTTGGGTCTGGGGCGGCCTGTCCTGGATCCTCGACTGGCAGGTGCAGGTGTTCCGGGTGGCGGCGACCGGGAACACGTTTTGGGAGGCGTTCGGCAAAGCCCTGCTGCTGTTCTTCCCGGCGATGGTGCTCGTCGCGGGCGTCTGGGGCACGATGGTCTCGCTCTACACCATTCCGTTCCGTTCCGGTCGCGGACGTTTTCTGGCCGCGCTGCTCATGTCCTGGTGGGACGCGGTCCGCATGGCGTGGTTTTATTGGTTCGGTCTGGCGCGCTTCCTCCTGGTGTTCGTCGGCTGGATCTGGGGTCTGCTCCGGCTTGGCGTCGGGCTGCTGTGGAGAACCCTGAAGAATATGGTCACGTCGCCCTTCGCTATGCTCGATTCCAGCTCGCGCCAGCCGGGGGTGCCGTGGATCGCGTTTGTCCTGCTCCTGTTCTGGTCCGCCATCGAGGCCACGATCTTCACCTTCACGCTGCGTCCCACGATGAGCGAGCTGCTCGCCGACCTCACGGGCTACCAGGTGAATGCCCTCGCCCTCGTGGTAATCCTCTGGTTCTTTTTGTTCATCATCATCGGCGGCAGCTTCGCGTGCATCCAGGTGTTGAACGATGCGATCAAGACGCGGGCGATCGGGCAGATCGTCTCGATGGTGCTGGTCGAGATCACGGTCGCCCTGTTCGAGGTGCTGTTCCTGTACCGCGAGCTGATCGACGCCATCACGCCGTGGCTGGCCCAGCAGGGGATCCAGTTGGGGGTGGTCGGGACGTTGGGATTGGCGCTCCTGGGGTGGACGGGCGTCCGCGGCATGACGTGGTTCCTGTTCGGCCGGTTCGGCACGCCGGCGCTGCTCGCCATTCTCGGCCGGAAGGCGATGGAAGGTCTGGGCGCCGTGCGGGCGGCCGCGACCGCGGACGTGGAGTTCTGGCGGGGGCCGATCAACGCGCTCAAGGCCGAGCACGAGTGGTTCAAGAAGGAGGCGCAGCACCTCATGGAGCTGCTCACGCTACCGGTGCTCCAGCTGGTCGCCGCCGGATTCAACTTCGGCACGGTGGTCATCATGGGCAAGGCGCACTTTGCCCTGCCGTTCCGATCACTGGATCAAGTGCTCCACAGTACGCCGATCTTCTCGACCGGCAAGACCCACACGGTCGAGGGAGGTGCGTCATGAGGCGTCGCGTCGCGGCACTGGTTCTCGCGCTCGGCGTCATCGCGTGCTCGCCGTCGGAAAAGGCCACGACGCCACGGTCGACGCTCGTGATCGGGCTGGACGTCAGCGGCTCGTTCCGCCGCAACCCCAGCTTCAACGGGGCGATCGAGTTCGCGGCGCTGTACATCTACGGCCACCTGAACGGCGTCGGCGGGCTGCAGACGAACACGGCGATCTTCGTCGGGGAGCTGGGCGGCGAGCGTCCCGGCCAGGCGAAGGTGTTCCACCCGATCCAGGATCTCTCCGGCAAGTCGCCCACGCAGATCGCGGCGGACCTGCGGGCGTGGTTCCCCCAAGAAGACCCGATCACCGACTTCAACGCGTTCTTCCAGCGCGCCTCCTTGCACGTGAGGCGTAACAACCTGGTCCTATCGCCGCTCAACGTCGTGCTGTTCTCCGACGGCGAGCCGGACTTCCCGGGCGCGGGCCGCATATCCCTCGACGACCGCTACAAGCGCGTGGACTTGAGCGCGCTCGAATTCCTGTCGCGCAATGTGACCGTGCGCTTGTTGTACGCCGACCCGCCCATCGCCCAGTTGTGGGAGCGCCGCGTCCCGCGCAAGCGCGTGCGCCTCTGGACCCAGGACTCGGAGGTCATGAAGGGGTGGCGGCGCCACATGGTGGATGGCGCGCCGATGGAGCGACAGGATTCGCTCTGGTCCTGGGTGCAGAACGTGGTGGACGTGCGGGTGAAACGGGAGCGGGTGCTTTGAAATGTGAGCGGTGAGCGGTGAGCGGTACCTACTATCAACACCGCTCACCGCTCACTGCTCACGCTTTAGCAGTATCTGTCAAACGCTGCCGCCAGGTCGGCCGCGATGTCTTGGGCCGGCCGTCCCTCGATATTCTTCCGTTCGAGCATGAATACCAGCGCGCCGTCCTTGAAGAGCGCCATTTGGGGCGATGAGGGCGGGTAGCCCGTGAAATAGCCGCGGGCGCGCTCGGTCGCGTCACCGTCCTGCCCCGCGAAGACCGTGAGCAGGCGTTTGGGCCGCCGCGCGTGGTGGAGCGCGAGCGCGGCGGCGGGCCGCGCGTTCCGGGCCGCGCAGCCGCATACCGAGTTCACGACCACCAGCGCCGTGTCTTTCGTCTTCCCGAGCACCCCGTCGACCTCTGCGGGCGTACGGAGCTCCTGGAACCCGATGCGGGTCAGCTCCTCGCGCATCGGCTGGACGAGGCGGGGGTCGTACAGGGGAACGTTTAAGCCGGCCATTGATTCCTCGCGTGGAATGAGGCTTCGTTTGAATCATAACACCCCTTTTGTCCTGGAGCGTCGAGGGTGCGGGTGCTGATCGTCGAAGACGACCCTGAGCTGGCGGGCCTGCTGCACGACGGCCTGCGCGCGCAGCGCATCGACCCGACGCTGGCCGCGACGTTCGCTGAGGGACGGGACCGTGCCCAGGGGGGCTCGTTCGACGTGATCATCCTGGACGTGCGCCTGCCCGGCGGCACGGGCTTCGATCTCTGCGGGGCGCTGCGGCACGGGGGCGTCACGACGCCGGTCCTCATGTTGACGGCCCTCGATGGCGTCGACGACCGAGTACGCGGGCTCGAGGTCGGGGCGGACGACTATCTCACCAAACCCTTCGCGTTCCGGGAGCTCCTGGCGCGCCTCAAGGCTCTGACGCGTCGCCGGCCCGCCCTGGTCCCGGCCCGCTACCGGATCGCCGACCTCGACGTCGATCTCGGCGCGCGCGCGGTGCATCGTGGCGGTCGGCCGATCACCCTGAGCGTGAAGGAGTTCGCCTTGCTCGAGCTGTTTGTCCTGCACCAGGGACGCGTGCTCGACCGCTCCACCATCACCGCGCACGTGTGGGACGACAACCACGATCCCTTCGCCAACGTGCTCGAGGTGCTCGTGCGCCGCTTGCGTCGCAAGATCGACGACGGATTCGAGCCGAAGTTGATCACGACGCTGCGGGGCGCGGGCTACCGGTTCGGCCGATGAGGTCCCCGTGATGCAGCCGCTCTCCCGCCTGCGGCTGCAGCTGACGGCGTGGTACGCCGCTGTGTTCACCCTGGTCCTCGCGCTGCTGGGCGCCGGCCTCTTCCTCACGATCCGCCACCAGATGTCTCGGCACGTCGACAAGTCGCTGCGCGCCGCTGCAGCGGCGCTCGAGCAGGCAGCGCGCATCCGCGAGACGGAGCGCGACAGCGCTCGTGGTGCCGTGGTCGATGCGGTCGACGAGCTGCACATCCCCGATCGGTCGCTCTACTTGGTCGATGAGAACGAGCGACCGATCAAGCCAGCGGAGGCGCCCGACTGGGTCCTGGAGGCGACCCACAAGGCGGTGCGGTCCAAACACGGGTACGGCAGCCTGGAGGCTCCGGACGGCCGGGAGCTCCGGATCTACGCGGGGCGATTCACGGGGACGACCGGCACACCCTACATCGCCGCGGTCGTCGCCGATCGCATGGAGCTCGAGGACGAGTACACCTCGTTGATCGAGACGTTCGCGGCTGCGGCGCTCGCCGCCCTACTCCTGGTCGCGGGAGGAGGCTACTTGCTGATCCGTAAGTCCACGGCTCCCGTGGAGCGGTCGATGGACCAGATGCGCCGCTTCATGGCGGACGCCGCGCACGAGCTTCGCACGCCGATCACGATTCTCCGCACGCGGGCCGAGGTCGCGCTCGGACAGGGCCGGGACGTGGTGCGGGATGGGGCCACGTTTCGCGACATGGAGCGCGAGACGGCCCGCCTCGGCGAGATCGTCGGGGATCTTTTGACGCTCGCCCGGGCAGACGCGGGCGAGCGGCCGGTGGGACGGATGCCCCTGTACTTGGACGACGTCGCCGCGGAGGCGGTGGACGCCGTCCGGCCGCTCGCCGAGCAGAAAAGCGTCCAGCTGGAGGTCGGCGCGTTCGACGAGGCCCGGATCGCGGGGGATCCCGCGCTCGTGCGTCAACTGCTGCTGATCGTGCTCGATAACGCCGTCAAATTCACGGGGACGGGCGGTCACGTGCGTCTCGACGTCGCGGCCGACAACGGACGGGCGACCGCCGTCGTGGCGGACACGGGAGTCGGCATCCCGCCCGAGCAGCTCCCCCACGTGTTCGAGCGCTTCTACCGCGGGGACCCGGCCCGCCGCGAGGCAGATGGAGCGGGGCTGGGCCTCGCGATCGCGCGCTGGATCGCCGACACGCACAACGCCCGGATCGATATCAGCTCCACGCCGGGGACCGGCACGCGGGTCACGGTCAGCTTCCCGGTGGTGCCGGAGCTTCCCGGTGGTGCCATGACGGAGGGGCGCTCGCCAATGCGCGGGTGAACCGCGACTCGGCACTTGCCAGTCCACTGACGAGCGGTGCCGCTTCAGCGGCAACCGCCGGACCGCGGCTTCAGCCGCGCCTTGAGGTCGACGTCGGCACTGTATAGCTGCGTCCCCGGATCGCGATGAGCAGTGTGGGGACGGCGAACAAGGTGATCGGTGTGGAGAGCGCCAGTCCGCCGATCACGGCGAGCGCGAGAGGACGCTGCAGGTCGCTTCCCGGGCCGATGCCGAGCGCGAGTGGCAGGAGCCCGAACAGGGTGCAGAGGGTGGTCATGAGAATCGGGCGGAGCCGCACCCGCGCCGCCTCGCGGAGGGCGGTCTCGAGCGTCGCGCCGTCGGCCCGCATTCTGAGCTTGGTGAAGTCGAGCAGGATGATGCCGTTCTTGACGATCAGCCCGACGAGCAGGATCAAGCCCATGAACGATGAAACGTTGAGAACCGTGCCCGTCGCGAACAGCAGGGACAGCGCGCCGACGAACGACACGGGGGCCACGAGCAGTACGACCAGCGGCTCGGCGAACGACTCGAACTGCACGACCATCACCGCGCACACGCTCACCGCGGCGAGCCCGAGCACCAGGAGGAGCGCCCGGAACGCCTCCTGCTGGCCGGCGTACTGGCCCCCGAGTGCGACGCGCACGCCCGCGGGCGGCGGCTGGGCGCCGAGTGCGCGGCGCACGTCTCCCATCACGCCGCCCAGCGACCGTCCGCTCACGTCCGCCGTCATGGTGATCATCTGCTGCTGATTCTCGCGATCGAGGGCGAGCCGGGATTCGGCGGGCTCGAAGCTGGCGAGACTGCCCAGGGGGGTCGGCTGGCCGCCGCGCGCCGCCAGGATCGGTAACGCACGGAGTCGCAGCGGGTCGAACCGGACCGAGTCGGGCGCCCGAACTCGCACGGCTACGGGTCGGTCTTCCACGCGGATCTCGCCGGCGTCGACGCCGAGGAGGGCCGCGCCCACCGCGCTCCCCAGGTCCACGGGGGCCATGCCAAAGCGCTCGGCC
Source organism: Gemmatimonadales bacterium (assembly GCA_035317625.1). Classification (GTDB taxonomy): domain Bacteria; phylum Gemmatimonadota; class Gemmatimonadetes; order Gemmatimonadales; family GWC2-71-9; genus AG41. The sequence goes on from DATHGL010000003.1 coordinate 7,028, forward strand.
TCTGCCTGGTTGACGCGCATCAAGAGCTCCGCCGTCGGCTCGCTCACGCCGTCGTAGAGATCCTCCATCCCGTCGATCTTCTCGAGCGCCGGCGCGAGCCGCCGCGCGTATGCCTCGAGCGTGTCGAGCGGCTCGCCGTACAGCTTGATCTCGACCGGCCGCGCCGCGCCTGCGAGGTCGTTGATCACATCCGCCAGGATCTGCATGAACTCGATGTGGAGGCGCGGCACCGCGGCCTGAATCTTCCCCCGCACGTCGTCGATCACACCGAATACGTCGCGCGAGCGTCGGCCGCGGGGCGAAAGGCGTACGACGATATCGCCCCGGTTCTGCGCCGTCGCGAACATGCCGAGCTCGGCCCCGGTGCGGCGCGACGTCCCCGAGACCTCGGGCATGGCCGCGAGGATGCGCTCGGCGATCCCGAGCTGGCGGTTCGTCTCGGCGAGCGCCGTGCCGCCGGGGGTCCAGTAGTCGAGAATGAAGGCCCGCTCGTCGATCTCGGGGAGGAACCCCGTGCCCACCACGCGCCACAGGCCGAGGCCCGCGACGACGAGCAGCCCCGCGGCGAGCGCAATACGTCGGGCATGGTGCAGGGCCGCGTCGAGCGCCCGCTCGTAGCGGGGCACGAGCGCGTCCAGCGCGTGCTCCAGACGCGCCAGGGGGCGCCAGCGCGGGACCGTCGTCGCGACCTCGTGCACCGTGACGAACTGCTCGGCCAGGAGGGGGATGAGTGTCAGCGCCAGGGCGAGCGAGACGAGCACCGCCACCGTGAGGGTCGTCGCGAGCGCGGCGAAGAACTGCCCGACCACCCCCTCCAACAGTCCGAGCGGAAGGAACACCACCACCGTGGTGACGGTGGACGTCGTGACGGGCCAGATGAGCTCCTGCACGGCGCCCCGGATGGCGGACAGCCGCGTGGCCCCTGTCTCGAGCAGCAGATGGCGGGCGATGTTCTCCGTGACGACCACCGCATCGTCGATCACGAGGCCGATCGCAATCGCCATCGCGCCCAGGGTCATCAGGTTGAAGGTCTGGCCGATGACCCACATCACGAACACGGTGACGGCGAGCGTGACGGGGATCGCCGCGGCGCTGATCGCGGTGATGCGCCCGTGGCGCAGGAACAGGAGCAGCACCAGTACCGCGAGCGCCGCGCCCATGACCATCGCATCGCGCACCGAGCGGACGGCGTCGCGGACCAGCGCGGCCTGGTCGTATACCCGTTTGAGATGGACGCCGGGCGGAAGGCCGGGAGCGAGCGCGGCGACGATACTCGCCACGCTGTCGGCGACCGCCAGCGTGTTCCCCTCGACCTGCCGCGCGATGTTGATGAGCACCGCCGGCCTGCCGTCGCCGGCGACGATGCGGACGTGATCCTCGGTCCCTACGCGCACGGTCGCAATGTCGCGCACGCGCAAGCCGCTCGGGAGCACGACGGCGCCGATGTCGTCCGGTCCGTGGGCCTCCTGGTCGGTCACGATCAAGTACTGCCGGTAGTCCTGCGCCACGCGGCCCACCGCCTGCACGGTGCCGGCCCGCCGGATCGCGTCGGCCAGATCGGTGTAGGTCAGGCCCAGCGCGGCGAGCCGCGGCGGATCGGCGATCACCTCGATCTCGCGCACGTCCGTGCCCTGTACGTCGACGCGCCCTACGCCCGGGACCCGCGAGATGAGCGGCTTGATCTCGTAGCGCGCGATGTCGTACAGCGCGGCGGCATCGCCGCCCTCGAGGTTGTAGGAGATGATCGGGAAGAGCGATGGAGCGAGCCGCTCGATCTCGATGTTCAGGTCGGGCGGCAGCGTGCCCTGGATCTGGCCCACACGCGCCCGCACCAGCTGCAGGGCATACGCCATGTCGGTGCGGGACGTGAAGGTGACGGCGACCTCGCTCGCGCCCCGGATCGAGTGCGACTGCACCCGCGTGACGCCTGGCACGATGCTCACGGCCTCTTCGAGCGGCCGCGTCACGCTGAACACGATCTGGCGCGCGCCGAGCGTCGAGCCCTCGGCCACGATCTTGATGCGAGGGAACAGGAGCTCGGGATAGATGGCCGACGGGAGCCGGAACCCCGCCCACACGCCGGCGACGCTGAG
>DATHGL010000004.1:0-2774 GCA_035317625.1 Gemmatimonadales bacterium
GACCCGAACCCCGATCTCTCCATCTTCAATCGTGTCGGCGATCTGTATCTCAAGGTCAAGGATCCGGCCCAGGCGGCCGACTACTACGATCGCGCCGTCGACAAGTACGCCGAGCTGGGCTTCCACAACAACGCGATCGCGATGTGCAACAAGGTGCTGCGCAACGCGCCCGGGCGGCAGACCACCTACCTCAAGCTCGCCAAGCTGTATGCGTCGAAGGGCTTCATGGCGGAGGCTAAACAGAACTTCGTCGAGTACGCCGAGCGGATGCACAAGGTGGGGAAGATCCAGCAGGCGTTCGCGGCGCTGAAGGAGCTGGCGGATATCTCGCCCGAGGGCGCGCACCTGCGGGGGACGCTGGAGGAATACCTGCGCATGTACGGCGATCCGGATCGGCGCTCGGTCGGCAGCGTCGCGCCCCCCGCCAAGCCCGTGGTGCCCGACGATCCGTCGAAATCGGGCAAGCGCAAGACCTCGAGTCTCGTGTTCTTGGACGTGGACGCCCCGCCGACGTCCCGGGAGGAGCCGCGGACACGCGTCACGCCGCCACCCAGGCCGGCGCCCGAGCCCGAACCTGAGCTGGAGCCGGAGCTGGAACCGGAGCCGGTGGCCGAGAGTCTCCTCGAGCAACTGACGGCCGAGCCCGACATGTCGCTCGAGATCGAATCCACGAGCCTGGTCGAGGGGCTCGAGTCCACCACCGGCGGCGCGATTCTCGACGGGTTCGAGACGACGAGCGCCGAGTTCGGCGAGGTTCAGCTGGACGCGGGGGACGTCCCCTCGTTGCGGGACGAAGTCTCGGCCGACGACATCCCGCCGCCGGCGCAGTTCGAGCCGACCGTCGTCGAGCAGGAGAGTCCCGCCGGTCAGGATCTCGAGCTCGAGCCATTGCTCGAGAGCGACCTCGAAATCGAGCCGCCCGTGCCGGCCCCGAGGGCCGTGCCGCCGAAGGCTCCGCCGGCGCGGGTGGCGCCGGTCGTGCCGAGGCGGCCCGGGGCGCCTGCTGCAGCCGCGACCCCTGCGCGCCCGGGTGTCGGATCGCCGCCCCGCGTCACGATTCCCACGACGCCGACGCCCAAGGTCGAGCGGCCGCGGGCCACGCCGCCCCAGCTGAAACCGCTCGTCCCGAAGCGCCCGGCGCCGCCCCCGCCCCCGCCCCCGCCGCCCAAGCGGAAGCCTGTCATTGAGGTGCCCCCGCTCGAGCTCGAGCCCGACTTCGACACCCCGACCGACGAGGGCCACGACGTCGACGACCAACCGCTCGCCATCGACGAGGGCCCGGCGCTCGGCGGGCTCAGGGGGTTCATCCAGACCGAGAACGACACGTCGATCACATCGGCCGGGCGCCGCTCGGCGGCGATCGACCTGGGTCTGGACGGGGTCGTGAACCAGGGCAGCGAGGCCGGGTCGCTGGTGTTCGAAAACATCGAGGTGCCCCCCGGCACGCCCACCATCCAAGACCTGGAGGGGCGCGTCGCCGATGACCCTGACGATCCCGACGCCCATCAGGCGTTGGGCGAGGCTCTGATCGAGACGGGGGAGCGCGAGCGCGGCATCGAAGAGCTGGACCTGGCGACGACCGGATTCGAGAACCGCGGTAACCTGCCTCAGGCGCAGGACCTGGTGGACGAGATTCTGCGGCTCGATCCCAACAGCGTGCGGCACCGGCAGAAGCAGGTTGAGTTTGCATTCAAGTCGGGCGACAAGGCGAAGCTGATCGACGCCTACCTCGAGCTCGCCGACACGCTCTTGCGCAGCGATCTTCCCGACAAAGCGCGGGCCGTGTATCGGCGGGTGGCCGAACACGATCCGACGTGCGAACGAGCCACAGCGGCGCTCGCGATGCTCGCTCCTGCCGCCCCACCGCCGCCGCCGCCGAAGGCGAAGGGGAAGCCCGCGGCCCGCGACACCGAGGAGAAAACGGCGCCGCGCGACGCAAGAATGAAAGTGCGGGACGAGGCGGTGGACACCGGCGACTTCGTCGACTTGAGCGCGATGATGCTGGCGGACGATCAGCCGGTGCGCGACACGCGCATGAAAGTGGCGGATGAAGAGCCCACCGGCGACGAGGAGAAGGACTTCCAGGAGATGCTCGCGCGCTTCAAGCAGGGCATCGACGAGAACATCGACGAGGGCGACTTCCAGTCCCACTATGACCTGGGGGTGGCGTTCAAGGAGATGGGGTTGCTCGACGAGGCCATCTCGGAGCTGCAGAAGGCGCTGCGGGCGCCCGACGGGAAGCTCCGGAGCTCGGAGGCGCTGGGTGTGTGCTTCATCGAGAAGGGCGCGTATGTCGTGGCGGAGTCGATCCTGCGGCGCGCGCTCGACCTGCCGGCGTCGAGCGACCAGGAGCGCTTGGGCATCCTGTACTGGCTCGGCCGGGCCCTCGAGGAGCAGGGCAAGCGGGTCGAGGCGCGCGAGCAGTATGGCCGGGTGTTTGCGGTGGACATCCGGTTCCGGGACGTCGGCGAGCGCAGCAAGGCGCTCGCGAAGGCCAAGTAGCATGAGCCAACAAGTCGTCCCGATCGCGCTGCGAGACGTGCAACGGCCTGTGGCGGCGGAGTTGGAGCGCGTCGCCGAGGAGCTCCGGCGCATCATCGCGGCGGACTTCCCCATCATCGCCCAGGTGAACGAACATCTGCTGCGCATGAAAGGGAAGCTGTTCCGTCCCACGCTGCTGCTGCTGTCGAGCCACGCGGCCGGCTCGGAAGATCCGCGCGCCGTCACCCTCGCGGCTGTGGTGGAGCTGATCCACCTCGCCACCCTGGTCCACG
>DATHGL010000005.1:0-3620 GCA_035317625.1 Gemmatimonadales bacterium
CGTCACCCAGACGTCCTCGAGCGGGACGAGGCTCATGAGCGGCTGGCCCGGCTGCACCAGCTGCCCCACCTCGACGCTCTTCTTCGCGACCACCCCTTTCGCGGGGGCGCTGATCCGCGTGTACGAGAGGTTCAACGCGGCTTGGTCGCGCGCCGCGCGGGCCGCGGCCACCCGGGCGTCGGCCCCGACCAGCGCCGCCTGGGCCGCCGCCAGCGCCGCGTCGGCCGCGCGCGCGGTCGCCTCGGCTGCGTCGAGCTGCTGCTTCGAAACGATGTCCTGCTCCGCGAGCGGCTTGATCCGCTCCAGGTCGGCGTGCGCCTTCTCGGCGTTCGCCTGCGCCTGCGCCACCTGCGCCTCGGCCTGACCCACCCGGGCCCGGTTGCTCACGGTGGCGAGCGCCACGCCCAAGTCGGCCTCCGCCTGGGCCAGCCGCGCCCGGTAGTCGCGGTCGTCCAGCACGACCAGGGTGACGCCCGCCTGCACCTGGTGGTTGTCGTCCACGCGCACCTCGGTCACGAAGCCGCCGACTTTCGGCAGGATGGGAACGATATGCCCGTCGATCTGCGCGTTGTCGGTGGACACGTGGCTCAGGCCGAAAATCCAGCGCCGCACCCCCACGGCCACCAGGCCCAGCAGGACGATGCCCATGATGATGAAGACGGTGCGCTTGCGCCCGCCCGGCGCCGCTTCCGGCGTGGGCTTCGACGCCCGGGAGGCGGCGGGGGCGGGGGCGGGGGCGGTCTCGCGTTCGATCGTCGTAGCCATGTCGTCACTCATCGGTGTTGACGGTTAATGAAGCGTCCGGGCGATGCCGGCGGCGCGCGCCAGGGAGACGCGGGCCGTGGCGGCCGCGAAGCGGGCGTCGATGTCGGTGTCGCGCGCGCGAATCAGGTTCGACTGCGCGTTGATTATTTCGATGTTACCAGCCACGCCGGCTCTGAACCGCTCGCGCGACTGCGCGAGCTCATCCGCGGCGAGCCGCAGCTGCTCGGCGGCCACGGCCTGCTGTGCCTGCGCCGAGCGCAGATCGAGCAGCGCGACGTCCACCTCGGCCGCGATCTGGTGGCGCAGATCGGCCTCGCGCACCCGCGACTCGCGCACCACGGCGTTCTGCTCGGCCAGCCGAGCCTCGCGGCGGAAGCCGTCGAGAATCGGCACGCTGACCTGCAACGCGACCTGACGCGTGGCGAGGGCTCCGGGGACGGTCAAGCCGTTCACGCCGTAGTCGGCCTCGAGGCCGACCCGAGGGAGCCGCTCGGCGCGGATCGCCGAGCCGGTCTGCCGGGCCGCGGCGGCGCGCGCCAGCTCGGCCCGCAGGTCGGGACGGTTGGCGAGCGCCGCCGCCACCGCCGCATCCCGCTCCCCAGGCACCTCCGCCGCGCCGAGCGTGGCGGCGAGCGTATCGGTCAGGACCAGCGGCGCGGCGGGATCGAGCCCCAGCGCGCGCGTCACGTCGATACGGGCGCGGTCCAGCTGGTTGCGGGCCACGATCAGGAGCCCCTCCGCGGTGACGAGCTGCGCACGGGCGCGCGTCACGTCGATCGCCGCGCTCACGCCCGCGGCCTTCTGCGCCTGGGCGAGCCCCACCAGCTCGGCCGCGAGCGCCGAGTCGGCCTGGCGCGCCGCCACGACCGCCTGCCCCCGGACGGCGCGCAGGTAGGCGAGCGCCGCCGTCAGCGCCGAGCCCTCGACCGTCGCCCCGCGCTCGGCCCGGCTGCCGTCGGCCTGCGCCCCGGCGGCGTGGACCCGTGCCATGCTCGACCAGTCGAACAGCGTTTGCGTCACCGTGACCCGCCCGTCGTAGTTGTTGAACGCGGGAACCGGGTTCGGCAGGTTGAACTGCGGGGGGAACGGAATGCCGAGCGCCGCGGAATTGAAGTCGCGGTTCACCCACAGCGCACCGACCGCGAGCGACGGGAGTAGCGCGGACCGCGCCTGCCGCACTCGCGCGTCCGCCTCGCTCGCGCGCAGCGTGGCGAGCGCCACGGCCGGCACCTCGCCGGACGCCACCCGCACCGCGTCCGCGAAGGAGAGCGAGAGGGGGGCGGTCACCGCGGGCCCCTGCCCTGCAAGGCTCAACGGCCCGGCGACGAGCCATGCGAGCACGACGACCAGGCGACGACTAGTGTTGCGCGATGCCATGGAGATACAAGTCGATATGGGTGTTGAGGTATTTCTGAACGTCGAAGCCCTCGGGCATGCAGGACGCGAACGCGCGCCGCGCGACCACCGCGTGCATCAGTGGCGACATGGCGAGCTTCGCGGCAACCATGACGTCCACCGGGCGGAACTCACCGTTCTTGATGCCGCGCTCGATCACGCCGGCCATGAGACGGTGTCCCCGGGTCACGACCTCGGCGTAGTAGAACCGCGTCAGCTCCGGAAATGTTGCGGCTTCCGCCATCATCAGTTTCGGGATGCCCGCGAGCGCCGTCTCGCCGACCAGGCGCCAGTATTCCCGCACCAGCCGCTCCAGCAGCTCGCGGGCGCTGCCGGTGAACGACCGCGCCAGGTCCTCGCCCTGGGCGATGACGGGCACGATGGTCTCCCGCACCACCGCCTTGAACAGCGCCTCCTTGCTTTCGAAGTAGAGGTACACGGTGCCCTTCGTCACCCCGGCCCGGCGCGCCACCTCGGCGAGCTTGGTGGCCGCGAAGCCCCGCTCCACGAACACCTCGAGCGCGGCGGCCACGATCTCGGCCGGTCGCGCCTCTTTGCGGCGCTGCCAACGCGGCGGCGCCTGGTGCTTCGATGGGGTGACGGCGTGACTCATAGGGGACCTCGAAGATTTAGTTACTGAACGGTCAGTAAGTAAATCCGGTTCCCCTCGCCCGTCAAGGGAGGGTGCCGCGCTCCCGGTAGAACACGATCAGGCCTGTATTGGGCGGGGTGACCCCCACCTGCCGCAGCAGCGTGACGATCTGCCCCCGATGGTAGGTGGAGTGGTCCACCGCGTGACGCACCATCTGCCGGAAGTTGTGCCGGTACTCCCCACCGGCGCTGGGGCGCACCGCCAGTGTGTCGTCGAGCCGGCGCTCGGTGAGCCCCGCGAGCCACCGTCCCCGCTCCGCCTCCACCGCTTCCCAGCGTGTCCGCGCAGCCGCGAGCGTCGCGAGGTCCCGGCCCTGCGGCACGGCGGGATTGGGTTTGCCGAGCCAGCGGTTGAGCCATAACTCCTCGGCCCACACGATGTGGCACAGCGTCCCGTGGATCCCGCCGTGACTGCTCTTCAAGTCGCGGAAGTACGGCTCGGCGGGCAGGAGGTGCAGCGCGGCAAAGCAGCGGCGATTGGCCCAGGCGTTGTATGCGAACAGCTCCTGCACCTCGGCGACGGTCATGGACGTCTCCCCTACGTCGCGGGCGCCAGCTCTCCCGCGTCGAGCACGCTCTGGTGTATCGTCCTGCCTTCGATCACCTGGTCGTCTCCCACCAGCGAGTTCGTCACCGTCCCCCGCACCACCCGCACGTTGCGTCCCAGGATTGCGTTCGCGATCGTGCTCTCCGCCACGAAGCTGCCGCGCTCGATCGACACGTTCGGCCCTACGGTGGAATCGTGGATCGTCACCCCGTCCTCGATGTAGACCGGCGGGACGATGATGCAGCGCGGGCACGGCCCAGAC
>DATHGL010000006.1:0-6536 GCA_035317625.1 Gemmatimonadales bacterium
GGCGGACGAGAAGGCCCGCATCTCGGAGGCGATGTTCGTGGAGCTCGGCGAGCTGCTCGCGGGCCAGGAGGTGGGCCTGATGCTCAAGGCGGGCACGGTGGAGGAGTACCTCCCGCAGGGCACGAAGCTCGCCAAGCCGCAGCTCGAGCAGATCAACTTCGCCGACGTGGACCTGAAGACGCTGCGGGTGACCAACAAACCGGTCAACGAGCGGATTCGCGCGGTGCTCGACGCCGCGGCGGCGGAGCGCGCCAAAATGGAGGAGAAGTCCGAAGACCAGATCGACAAGATCCTGCAGCCGGACGAGCTCCCGCCCGGCGTGATCCAGCTCGTGAAGGTGTACGTCGCCGAGAAGCGGAAAATCTCGGTGGGCGACAAGATGGCGGGCCGCCACGGCAACAAGGGCATCATCGCCCGCATCGTGCCGGAAGAGGACATGCCGTTCCTGCCGGACGGCACGCCGGTGGACATCGTGCTCAACCCGTTGGGCGTGCCGTCCCGCATGAACGTGGGGCAGATCCTCGAGACCCACCTCGGGTGGGCGGCGACGATCCTGGGCTTCGAGGCCAAGACGCCCGTGTTCCAGGGCGCCGACGAGACGGAGATCGGCGTGCTGCTGCGGCTGGCGGGGCTCACCTGGGCCGCGGAAGGGCTGCAGCTCGCGGCGCGCCCGCCCGAGCTCGATTCGGAGACGGTGCGCCGCATCGCCGACGACCTGCGGCGCCTCCCGGCCACCAATGGCGGGCGGCCCGACCTCGGCAAGGCCGGCATCGGCCTGCTCGCGGGCCGGACGCTGGCGCAGGCGACGCGCGACGTGCATCACCAGTTCGTGGACTTCCTGCGCCTGGCCGCGAAGGAGCTCGCCGAGCGCGAGCGCGGCCTGCGCCACAGCGAGCGGGAGTTCCACCAGGTGCGGCTCGAGGGCGAGGGCCTGGGGAAAGCCGAGCAGGCCGCGCTCAAGGCGGGCCTCAAGGAGAGCGACAAGTTCCTCGAGCACGACAAGCCGGCCGAGGTGCTCGAGGCGATCGGGCTGCCGGCGCTCGCCGCGCTGCTCGGGCCCAAGTCCGAAGCGGACCTGGACCAGGCGGTGAACGAGCTGCTCCGCGTGGCGGGCCTCACGCCGACGGGCAAGGCGCGGCTGCGCGACGGGCGCTCGGGCGAGTTCTTCGCCTCGGACGTGACCGTCGGCTCGATCTACATGATGAAGCTGTCGCACCTGGTGGACGACAAGATTCACGCCCGCTCCATCGGGCCGTACTCGCTGGTCACGCAGCAACCGCTCGCCGGCAAGGCGCAGTTCGGCGGCCAGCGGTTCGGCGAGATGGAGGTCTGGGCGCTCGAGGCCTACGGCGCGGCGCACACGCTGCAGGAGATCCTCACGGTCAAGTCGGACGACGTGAACGGCCGCAGCCGAGTGTACGAGGCCATCGTGAAGGGGCAAAACCTGCCGAAACCCGGCATCCCCGAGTCCTTCAACGTGCTGGTGAAGGAACTCCAGGCCCTGGGGTTGAAGGTGACCCTGGGCACCACCGAGGACGTTGAAGAGTAAGGGGAGGGAGACTAGGATGATCGATTTCCGGAGCGGGCGCGAGCCGAAGAGCTCGAGCTTCGACTATATCCAGATCCGGATCGCCTCCCCGGAGGAGATCCGCGGACCCCGCGACTCGAAGGAGCGCGAGCGCCTCGAGCTGCAGGGGCAGCGCACCTGGTGGTCGTGGGGCGAGGTCACCAAGCCCGAGACCATCAATTACCGGTCGTTCAAGCCGGAGCGCGACGGGCTGTTCTGCGAGCGCATCTTCGGCCCGGTGAAGGATTGGGAGTGTCACTGCGGCAAGTACAAGCGCATCCGCTACCGCGGCGTGATCTGCGACCGCTGCGGTGTGGAGGTGACGCTCTCCAAGGTGCGCCGCGAGCGCATGGGGCACATCGAGCTGGCGGTGCCGGTGGCGCACATCTGGTTCTTCAAGACGCTGCCGTCGCCCATGGGCAACCTGCTCGACATGACCCTGCGGGATCTCGAGCGGGTGATCTACTACACGAACTACGTGGTGATCGAGCCGGGCAAACAGGAGCTGCAGGAGCGGGAGCTGCTCGACGAGGACCGCTATCTGGAGCTGCGCGCCAAGGCGAAGGCCGAGGGCGACGCCGCGTTCAAGGCGGACATCGGCGCGCCCGCGGTGCGGTCGCTGCTCGAGCGCCTGAACGTCGACAAGCTGGCGGACGAGCTGCGCGAGGCCGTCGCAGGCGAGACGAGCCAGCACCGCAAGAAGCAGCAGCTCAAGCGCCTGAAGATCGTGGACGCGTTCCGCAACTCGGGGAACGCGGGCGAGGGGCGGAACGACCCGCGCTGGATGATTCTGGACGTTGTCCCGGTCATCCCGCCGGACCTGCGGCCGCTGGTGCCGCTCGACGGCGGGCGCTTCGCCACGAGCGACCTGAACGACCTGTACCGCCGCGTCATCAACCGCAACAACCGGTTGCAGAAGCTGATCCTGCACCGCGCGCCGGAGGTCATTCTCCGGAACGAGAAGCGCATGCTGCAGGAGGCGGTGGACGCCCTGTTCGACAACGGCCGCCGCTCCAAGGCGATCCGCGGGCGCGGCAAGCGGCCGCTCAAGTCGCTGTCGGACATGCTCAAGGGCAAGCAGGGCCGGTTTCGCCAGAATCTCCTCGGCAAGCGCGTGGACTATTCCGGCCGGTCGGTTATCGTCGTGGGTCCCGAGCTCAGGCTGCACCAGTGCGGCCTGCCCAAGGCGATGGCGGTCGAGCTGTTCAAGCCCTTCATCATCCACAAGCTGGTGGAGAAGGGCATCGCCGAGACGGTGAAGCGGGCGAAGAAGATCGTGGAGAAGGAGAGCACCGAGGTGTTCGAGATCCTCGAGGAGATCATCGAGGACCACCCGGTGCTCCTGAACCGCGCGCCCACGCTGCACCGCCTGGGCATCCAGGCGTTCGAGCCGGTCCTCGTGGAAGGCAAGGCGATCCGGATCCATCCGCTGGTGTGCGCGGCGTTCAACGCGGACTTCGACGGCGACCAGATGGCCGTGCACGTGCCGCTCTCGTTCGAGAGCCAGCTCGAGTCGCGGCTGCTCATGATCTCGTCCAACAACGTGCTCAAGCCCTCGGATGGGCGGCCCGTGGCCGAGCCGTCGCAGGACATGGTGCTGGGGTGCTACTTCCTCACCAAGGAGCCGGCGGACTTCGAGCAGGCGGAGGTGAAGGGGGCGGCGGCGCGCGTCGGCTCGCTGGCCGAGCTCGACATGGGGCTCGCCACCAAGCGGCTGGCGTACCATTCGCCGGTGCACTTCTGGGACGACACGCGCTGGGTGTACACGACCGCGGGGCGGGTGATCTTCCACAGCATCCTCCCCGACGGCATCCGGCGCGAGGGGTTCCGCAACCAAGTCATGCGCAAGCGGGACCTGTCGGAGCTGGTGTTCGAGAGCTACCGGCACGCCGGCCTCGCGAGCACGGTGCAGTTCCTCGACAACTTGAAGGAGTTCGGGTTCCGCTACGCCACGATGGGCGGCGTGTCCATCGGGGTGGAGGACCTGGAGATCCCGGCCGAGAAGGCGAGCCTGCTGCATGATGCCGAGGGCCGCGTCGAGCGGTTCCAGCGGGCGTACGCGACGGGCCAGATCACCTTCGGGGAGCGCTACAACAAGGTGATCGACGCCTGGACGCACGCGAACAACGACATCGCGGACGCCATGGTGAAGACCATGCAGCGCTCCAAGGGCGGCTTCAACCCGGTGTTCATGATGTTCGACTCCGGGAGCCGCGGCTCGCGCGACCAGATCCGACAGCTCGCCGGGATGCGCGGCCTGATGGCGAAGCCGCAGAAGAAGCTCACCGGCGGCATCGGCGAGATCATCGAGAGCCCCATCAAGTCGAATTTCCGCGAAGGGCTGTCGGTGCTCGAGTACTTCATCTCGACGCACGGCGCGCGGAAAGGGCTCGCCGACACGGCCCTGAAGACCGCCGACGCGGGCTATCTCACGCGCCGCCTGGTGGACGTGGCGCAGGACGTCACGATCACCGAGGAGGACTGCGGCACCATCCTGGGCCTCGAGATGTCGGCCCTCAAGGAGGGCGAGGACATCATCGAGCCGCTGCGCGAGCGCCTGGTGGGGTGCGTGGCGCTCGACGAGGTGACCGACCCGCACGAGATGGACGAGGACGAGCGGCCCAAGGTGCTGGTCGAGGCCGGCAAGCTGATCGACGAAGAGACCGCGCAGGCGATCGAGGACGCGGGGATCGAGGCGGTCCGCATCCGCTCGGTGCTGACGTGCGAAGCGAAGCGCGGCGTGTGCCGCATGTGCTACGGCCGGAACCTCGCCACCATGGACATGGTGGACCTGGGCGAGGCTGTGGGGATCCTCGCGGCGCAGTCGATCGGCGAGCCCGGCACGCAGCTGACGCTGCGGACCTTCCACATTGGCGGCACGGCGGCGCGCATCGCCGAGCAGACGGTGCGCAAGACCAAGGTGGAAGGCGTCATCGAGTACGGCGACCGGCTCATCTTTGTCGAGACGCCGGAGAAGCAGAAGATCGTGACGAGCTACGAGGGCGAGCTGATCCTCAAGGCCGCGTCTCATGGCGAGACCGGGGGGAAGCTCTCGGTGCACTCGCGCTTCCACGTGCCGCTCGGCGCCACGCTGGTGGTGACGGACGGCGCCAAGGTGGCGCGCGACGGCGTGCTGTTCACCTGGGACCCCTACACCAACCCGATCATGACCGACGTGGGAGGGGTGGTGCGGTTCGTGGACATCGTCGACGACGAGACGGTGCGCGAGGAGTTGGACGAGCTCACGGGACGGCGCCAGCGGGTGATCATCGAGGACCGGGACAAGAAGCTGCACCCGCACATCGAGATCATCCAGAAGAAGGGGGAGAAGGAGAAGCGGCTGCGCGACTTCGTCATCCCCGAAGGGGCGCAGCTCACCGTCGAGGACGGCCAGGAAGTGTACGCCGGCCTCGTGCTCGCCAAGGTGTCGCGCGAGGCGTACAAGACGCGCGACATTACGGGTGGCCTGCCGCGCGTGGCCGAGCTGTTCGAGGCCCGCCGGCCCAAGGATCCGGCCACGATCTCCGAGGTCGACGGCACCGTGCGGTTCGGCGAGATCAAGCGCGGCAAGCGCGAGATCTACGTCCACCCCGAGGAGGGGGAGCCGCAGCTGTACGAGGTGCCCGCCGGCAAGCACTTGCGCGTGCACGAGGGCGACCGGGTGCGCGCCGGCGACCGGCTCACCGAAGGTCCGGTGAACCCGCACGATATCTTGAGAATCAAGGGCCCGCGGGCGGTGCAGGAGTACCTCCTGAACGAAGTGCAGGAGGTGTACCGGCTCCAGGGCGTGAAGATCAACGACAAGCACATCGGCGTGATCGTGCGCCAGATGCTGCAGAAGGTGAAGATCGTCGAGCCCGGGGACACGGTGTTCCTGGAAGGGGAGAACGTGGACAAGCAGACCTTCTCCGACTCGAAGGACCGGGTGGTGAAGAAGGGCGGCAAGCCCCCGACCAACGAGCCGTTGCTCTTGGGGATCACCAAGGCGAGTCTCACGACCCGGTCGTTCATCTCGGCGGCGTCGTTCCAGGAGACCACGCGGGTGTTGACCGACGCCGCGATCCGCGGCGCGCGCGACGACTTGCTGGGGTTGAAGGAGAACATCATCATCGGGCATCTCATCCCGGCGGGGACGGGGATCTACCGGTACCACGACATCGAGATCGAGCCGCCCGAAGGGTTCCAGCCGCCGCCGCCGCCGCTCGAGCCGGCGCCGGGCGCGGTGCCGAGTCCGTTCCCGGAGGAAGTGGAAGCGGACTGATAAAGCGGCGGTACGGCGGGAAGGCGGTACGGGTAAGTAACGACGGCGCTCGGGCGAGATCCCGGGCGCTTGTCGTTTGTGGGAGGGGGTTGACCCGCAGGCCAATGGGCGCGATAACAGCGGCTCCAGTGCCCCGTCACCCGTCTCACCCGGAGGGATCATGTCCCGCTCGCGCCCGCCCGTCGTCACGCTCACCGTCGCCGCCGTGCTGTGGTGTGTCCCCGCGCGCGCGCCCGCGCAGGTCAGCCTCGCACCCACCATCGGCGTGTACATCCCGACTGCCGAGCTGGCCAAGGCCGCCAGCGGCCAGGAGTACAAGCAGGAGATCTCGATCACACTGGGTGGCCGCCTGGGAATCAACATCGGCCAACGCTTGGGGATCGAGGCCACGGCGGCCTACGCGCCGAGCAAGCTCAAGTTCTCGGCCACGGGGAGCTCCTCGACGAGCGATGCCAACGTGCTCACGGGCAGCGGGCGCGTGTTCGTCGAGCTGGTGCCGCGGACCAGCCCCATTTCGCTGCAGCTGAACGGCGGAGTGGGCTTGGTGCGGCGCAGCGGCGCCGCGTACGACGGCGACCCCGACGCCACGGACCTGGGCGGCGTCGTCGGCGCCACCCTGCGGTTCCGGCTGGGCCAACTCCTGCATTTGCAACTGCACGCGGAAGACTTCGTGTACAAGGCCAAGTACGCGCCTGACACCGCGACGCC
>DATHGL010000007.1:0-11811 GCA_035317625.1 Gemmatimonadales bacterium
CGTCGCCTTGAGATCCACGAACGTGACACCTGCGTCCACGGCCAGGCCTTCGATCTGCTGGAACACGGGCGAGTGCGATGCATCGAACGGGTCGCGGCGGTACACCTGGCCCGGAATCACCACGCGGACGGGCGGCGGGTAGCGCTCGAGCGTGCGGATCTGCACGGGGGACGTGTGGGTGCGCAGCAGCACGTCGCCGCCCAGGTAGAACGAGTCCTGGGCGTCGAGCGCCGGGTGGTCCTTGGGGAAGTTGAGCGCGAAGAAATTGTAGCGCTCGGTCTCCGCCTCGGGGCCCACGGCGCGCGTGAACCCGAGCTCGCGGAAGATCTCACAGATCTCATCGATGACCTGCGTGACGAGATGGAGGCCGCCCTGCCAGTGGGCGCGGCCGGGCATGGTGAGATCCACGCCGGCCACGGTGGCGGCCGCCCGCTTCAGAGCACGTTCGCGTGCCTCGAAGGCGGCCTCGAACTCGCGTTTCAGCGCGTTCGCCGTGGCGCCGACCTCCTTCTTGGAGGCAGGCTCGAGTTTCGGCAAGCGCGCGAGAATCTGGGTGAGCGCACCGGCCTTGCGCCCGAGGATCGCGGTCTTGAGATCGGGGAGCCGACGGTCGTCCGCCTGCGGAATCTCCTGCAAACGCTCCCGCAGCTCGGCGAGGGCTGCCAGGAGGTCGCGCATGATCAGAGCGCCTGCTTGGCGACCTCCGCGAGGTGCTGGAACGCCGCCGGATCGCGCACGGCGAGGTCGGCGAGCACCTTGCGGTTGATCTCCACGCCCGCGCGGCGCAGCCCGTTCATCAGGCGGCTATAGGACAGCTGATGCAGACGCGCGGCGGCGTTGATGCGCGTGATCCAGAGGCGCCGAAAATCGCCCTTTTTGCGGCGCCGATCGCGGTACGCGTACTTCTGCGCCCGCTCGACCGACTCCTTGGCCGCCTTCCAGAGCTTGGACCGCCCGCCGAAGTAGCCCTTGGCGAGCTTCATGATCTTGTTCTTGCGCTTCAGGCGCGCGACGTTGCTCTTGACGCGGGGCATGGATCGCTCCTTACACCATCAGCAGGCGCTTGAGGCGGGCTTCGTCGGCCTTGGACACCATCGCGGGCTTGCGCAGGTGGCGCTTCCGCTTCGGGTGTTTCTTGGTCAGGATGTGGCTCTTGTACGCATGGTAACGGCGCAACCGGCCGGTTCCCGTCAGCTTGACCCGCTTGCGGAGCGCGCGCTTCGACTTCTGCTTGGGCATGGTAACAACCTCTCGGGTGTTAGGTGATGGGTGTTAGGTGCTAGATCGCTAACCCCTAGCACCCAGCCCCTAGCCCCTTCATTTCGGCGCGAGCACCATCGACATGTTGCGGCCTTCGAGCTTCGGGTCTTGCTCGATCTTGGCCACGTCTTTGAGCTCATTGGCGACCCGGTCGAGCACGTCGCGCCCCAGGTCGATATGGGCCATCTGCCGGCCCCGGTACATCATCGTCACCTTCACCTTATTGCCGTCCTGCAGGAACTCGCGCGCGTGCCGCGTCTTGAAGTCGAAATCGTGGTCGTCGATCCCGGGACGGTATTTCACTTCCTTCAGATGGATGACGTGTTGCTTCTTCTTGGCTGCTCGCGCCGCCTTCGCTTGCTCGAACTTGAACTTCCCGTAATCCATGATCTTCACGACCGGCGGGCGCGCGAGCGGCGCCACCTCCACCAGGTCGAGGCCCCGCTCCACGGCCGCGGCCAGCGCTTCTTCGACGGTCATCACGCCGAGCTGGGCGCCGTCGGGTGCGATCACCCGCAACGGACTGATCCGGATCTGCCGGTTCACCCGGATGCGGGGCGCTTTATTGTTCGTGCTTTCGATCGCCAGGTGCCGTTCTCCTCCGTCACAAAGAAAAAGCGGACTCCGGCTGCCCAGGAATCCGCTTCGAGTCCTCGGTCATCGGTTCTCAGTGATCAGGAGACCCCCCTGAGGACTGAGCACCGACGTCTGATGACTCCCTCGGAACCCTAGAGCGCTCTCCGCCATCCGGAGAGGCAGCGGGTGAGGCGCACTCGAGCGCCCGCTTGCCGTATTGTCGCGGGTAAGTCTAGCCCGCCCGAACGGGGTCCACAAGGCCGAACGCGTTTCCATCGCGTCCCAACCGACCAGCGACGACATCCGCATCATGCTCGAACACCAGCAGCCAGCCTTCGGCCTGCGCGCGGGCGTACAGCCGCCGCCTCGACTCGAGCGTGACGAGGGGTTCGAGATCGTATCCCATGATCCACGGAAGGGGCAAATGGGCGCTCGTCGGCACGAGGTCCGCCAGGAAGCAGGCCCGCTCGCCCCCGCTTTCCACCAGGACCGACTGGTGGTAGGGGACGTGCCCCGGGGTCGGCAGGCAGCGGATCCCGGGGAGCGGCTCCGCCGCTCCGTCGACCAGCGTGAACGAGACCGAGTCGAAATTCGGCGCCCGGTAGCTCGCCGCGGTGCGCTCGTTGGTGTGACGCGCGAACTCGAGCTCGCCCTGCTGTACCACGTACCGCGCCTGAGGAAAGGTCACGCCGACCTGGCCGGCGGCGTCGCGGTAGGTGTTCCCGCCCGCGTGGTCGAAGTGCAAATGCGTGTTGATCACCCAGCGCACGTCCGCCGGGGTGTGCCCGAGCTCCGCCAGAGCATCTTCGAGCCGGGTGCGCCCGTTGGCCCCGTCGTTCACTACGCCGTAAATGTCCTTGAACCTGTCGTCTTCCTTGTTGCCGAGGCCCGTGTCGACGAGCACGAGCCCGTCGTCGTGCTCCACCAAGAGGCAGCGTAGCGCCAGCGGGATTCGGTTGCGCGCATCGGGCGCAATGCGCCGTTGCCACAGGGGCTTGGGCACTACGCCGAACATGGCGCCGCCATCCAGGTGCTGTCGGCCGCCTTCGAGGGCGTGGCACGTCAGGCGGCCGACGCGGAATGTAGTGTGGGGCATCACAATTCGGATTGCGGATTTCGGATTGCGGATTCGACGTGGTGGGTCGCTCGCGCCACAACGCTTCCTCGAGTATGCCGCAATCCGCAATCCGCAATCCGCAATCGGTTCGGCGTCTCGTGCAGCGCCCATAATTGCTCAAGCGTCTCGACCCCCCGCTCCTGCGCCCGCCCAAGCAGCGCCCGCAGAACGTGAGCCGTGGCGAGCGCATCGCCGAACGCGCGATGCCGCGCCGGGTTCTCGATACCGAAGAAGGTCGCCACGGCGTCGAGGCCGCGGTGGCGCAGCTCGGGGACGAGGCGACGCGTCAGTCGGATGGTACAGAGCGGCTCCCCGCCGGGCGCCGGCACGCCCGCCGCGGCGCACTCCGCGGCGAGGAAGCGCCAGTCGAAGCGAGCGTTGTGGGCGACGAACTCGCCGCCCGCCAGCGCGTGCCGCAGATCCGCGGCGATGGCCATGAAGCGCGGCCGCCCGGCGACCATCCCGCCCGTGATCCCGGTGAGACCCGTCACCCACGGCGGGATGGGAATGCCGGGGTCGAGCAGGGCGTCGAAGGCGAGGTGCACCGTGCCGCCTTCGAGGATCGCCACCCCCACCTCGAGCAGCCGGCCCCCGCTCGCCGCCCTCCCCCCCGTCGTCTCCACGTCCACGACGGCGAAGCGGCACCGATCGAGGGCCGGCGCTGCCGCGCTAGAGGTCATCCCGCCGGAGCGGTAACGTCATGCAGCGGGGCCCGCCACCCCCACGCACCAGCTCGCTGCCGTCCATCGTGATCACCGCCCGCTCGCCCTCGTCCAAGCCGTCTTCTCCGGCCAGCAGGTTCACCGCGGAGACCGTCTTGAACCCCGCGTGCTCCAGCTCGCGCAGCGTGACCTCGTTGCGCGCGTAGGTCACCGCCACACCCGGCCGCACGGCGACGAAGTTGCACGCCGACGACCACTGCTCCCGCTCCTGCATCGAGCGGTCCGAGCCCCCGCAGAATACGGGCTCGAGGGGATGGTCCACCGCCTGCATCGCGGCGAAGAAATTCGGGACCTCTTTCACGCCCTTCGACTTCTTGCGGCGGTGCAGCACCGCGAGCCGCTCGGGCCCGACGAAGTGCGGCGGATAGACGCAGCACAGCTCGCGGTCGAGCTGCGTGAAGATCATGTCGAGGTGAATCGCCGTGCGCTCGTTCGGCAGCACCACGACGACCACGTCCTTCACGCCGCAGTGCTCAAACACCAGGTCGCAGAGATGATCGAGCGCGGCGGGGCTCGAGCGCTCGCTGAATCCGAGCACCAGCAGGTCGGGACGCACGGGATGCACGTCCCCGCCTTCCAGCGTGTAGTTGTTGCGCTTCTCCTCCGACCCGTCGTAGAGGATTCCGGCATTCTCGAGGCAGGGATGGTAGCGGAACAGCGCTTTCACGAGCAGCTCTTCGGTCCAGCGCACGCCATACCGCATGGAGCCGATGATCGAGTGCTCACCGATCACGATCCCCACATCGCGCGTGAAAAACAGATTGGGGAGCGGCGGCAGCGCGTAGCCCGTCTCGTTGAGGGCTCGGGCGATAGGCCCCGCGTCTTCCAGCGCGCCCTCGATCATCAGCCCGACCAGCGCCTCGGGGGTGAGCGCCGCCAGCTGCTTCGCCAGCGCGTCCGACGGCACGACCTCGAGGGCGCGGGTGACGAGGAACTCGCGCACGTCGGGGCGCGCCACCAGCTCCGTCAGGAGCGTGCGCACTTCGTATACCTGGGCGAAGCGCTCCAACACCGCGACAAACCGCCCGTGCTCGCGCTGGGCCAGGTCCAGGTCGATGATGTCGTCATACAAGTAGTCTTCGCGGTTCCCCGGCGTGACCGCCACGAGCTCATGACCGGGCGTATGGACCAGCACGGCCCGGAGCGGGCCGATTTCGGACGTGACGTGGACGCGCGCCATGGGCGGGAATCTAACGCGGAACGCGGAAGGCCGAACAGTTCGGAGAGCGTCGCATCGCGCACGACCTTCCATGGCTGTTCCGCGTTCCGCGTTCCCACTTCCGCGTTTCAGCGGATGGCCCGCCCGCAGCCGGGCCCCCTGCTACTGCACGAAGTGCACGAAGCCGTTTTCGTCGGCGATCACCGCGGTCGATCCATCCTGGCTGAACGCAATCCGTCTGGGGAATGCCCCTGGTTCGGGGAGCTGGATGGTGTTCACGATGGTCAGCGAGGCGCGGTCGATGACCCGCACCAGGCCCAAATCCATGACCCCGACGTAAAGTTGGGCGTCATCCGGGCTCAACGCCCCGCCGAACGCGCGCTGTCCCACCACCACCGAGTCCACCTGCGTGCCGGAGGCGATGTCCACCACGCGCAGCACGCCGCCCTCGTCAGCCACGTACAGCTGGCTGCCATCCGCCGAGACGATCATCCCCTGGAGGCGGGTGTCTCCCGGCGAAATGTGGAACGTGCGCGTGACGCTGTTCGTCTTGGTGTTGATCTCCGCGACGTTGCCGTTCCCGATCTGATCGGCGTACAACCGGACGCTGTCGGGATGCGTGGCGACCTCACCAAAGGCGAATCCGTCGGTGAGCTGCCCCCCGAGGTGCAGCGTCGTCGTGACCTGGCCGCTCTCCCCGTCGAACGCATAGACGTTCTGGTCGTTGCTCGAGACGTAGACGGTATTGGCGTGCTTCCCCACGATGACCTCGAACATGTTCCCGCCGAGCCCGCTCGGGCCGCCGCTCGCGAACGTCGCGACCTGCGTGTTCGTCGCCACGTCGATCATGCCGAGTGTGGACGGGCTGCTCAACTGGTTCGTGACCCAGGCGGTCTGGCCGCCCTGGGCGAACGCCACGGCCGTGGGGATGAAGCCCACGGCCACCGATCCCGTGAACGCGAATCCGGACGAGAGGTCCACCCGGGCCAGGCGCGACTCGTCGGGTTGCGCGATATAGGCCACGTCTTTCGACGAGATGGCAAGCCCGTACGGCCGTCCGGCGAGTGGGGCGGAAAATTGGATCACGCCGGCGGGATGGGTGGGGCTTGGCATGGACGCGGTGAGCAGACGGGGCGGCGTCGGGCTCGCGGCATCATCCGCGCATCCCGCCCCCACGAGGACGAGGCATCCCACGCCCAGAGTCATAATGCGATTCATCTGACCCTCCTTGCTGTGGTGAAACGAGCAATCGGCAAGACGGTAGACGGAGCCGCCGCGCGGACGCCATGTCGACGCGTCTCCAGTCGCGCCACACACGTTGCGCTCACGCCATGGCCTCGAGGTCCGCTGCTGACGGCGTGCGCGGCGGCGGCCCCTCACCGCACGAACCGCACCGGTTGGCGGCAGCGCTCGAGCGGCGCAGCGTTCAGCCTGAAATGGTCCGCCTGCGGACCTTCAAGGTGGGCGGGACGGTCCAGGGCGTCGTCGTGTCCGGCGGCGGGCGGCCGCGCCGCGTGGCCTTCGACGCCTTGGGGTCGGTTGCGCTCATTGCGAACGAGGCGGGGTGGGTCGACTTCGTGCGGTAGGCAACCGTCAGGATCGGTTTGCCAGCGCGAAGCTTAGCGTCTCGAGCTCCAGCGCCATGTTCACGGTCTTCACCGCGACGTCGGCGGGAACCGCGAGCTGTACCGGCGCGAAGTTGAGGATGGCTTTCACGCCGGCACGGACCAATCGGTCCACGACGTCCTGGGCCGCGTCCGCCGGCGTCACGACGATCGCGATGTCGGTCGACTCCCTGGCGAGGTCGGCCTCGATGTCGCGAACGTCTTGCACCACGAGGCCGTTCCAGCCCGACCCGATCTTCTTCGGGTCCTTGTCGTAAATGGCGGTGACGTGAAAGCCCCGCTGGCGGAAGCCGGGATACTGGATGAGTGCGCTGCCGATGCGACCCGCGCCGACGAGCAGCACCCGGTAGGTGCGCCGCAAGCCGAGGATGTCGCGGATGCGAGCGGTGAGCTCCGGGACGGAATAGCCGAGGCCGCGCTTCCCGAACGAGCCGAAGAACGAGAGGTCCTTCCGGACCTGCGCCGAGGTGGTGCCACCGCGCCGGGCGAGCTCGGCCGAGGAAATGGTCGCCTGGCCCTGCGCGCCGAACTGCTCGAGGAACCGCAGGTAGAGAGAGAGCCGCCGCACCGTGCTCTCGGAGATCTTGCGCATATTGTGAATAATTTCACAATCGCCCGTTCCAACGCAAGAGCCGCGCGAACGCGGGCGGTGCGAGCGTCTCGGCTCGCGCCGCGGGATCGAGCGCGAGCGCGAGCAGACCATCGTGGACCACCGCCGCGGAGCGACCCGTCGCCGCCATGACGACATTGCGCAGCTGCTTGCGGCGGCGGGTGAAGCACGCGGTGACGAACACACGGAACGCCGCCAGCTCGGCGGGCGCGACCACCGGGTCGGCGAGCGGCGTGAGTCGCATCAGGGCGCTCGTCACGCTGGGTGGCGGCGTGAATGCGCCGGGGCGCACGGTAAACAGCTTCTCCGCCCGACACACCGCCTGCACGCCTACCGAGAGCGCGCCATACGCCTTCGACCCCGGTGCCGCGCTGATGCGGTCGGCGACTTCCGCCTGCACCAAGAACACGATGCGGGCGGGAAGCGGGGGCGTGAGCGCCTTGTCGATGAGTGGAGAGGTGATGGCGTAGGGGATGTTGCCGACGATCTTGAATTGCGGATTGGCGATTGCGGATTGCGGATTGGCAGGGTGAGGACTGACGAGACTGTGCCAGTCCAGCCTCAAAGCGTCCCCCTGCACGATCTCAACCTCGTCCAATCCGCAATCCGCAATCCGCAATCGTAAATCGTGTGCCAGTCGGCGATCCTTCTCTACGGCAATCACCGACTGCACGCGGGGAGCCAGGAGCTCCGTCAGGCTCCCCCTGCCCGGCCCGATCTCCAGCACCACGTCGCCGGGCGCAGGCTCGAGCGCGTCGACGATACGCTGCAGGATGTTCCGGTCCGTGAGGAAGTGCTGGCCGAGCCGCCGGACCGGGTTCACACCTTGAGGATGACCACCGTGCGGTCGTCGGCAGGCGGCGCGCCGCCGGTGAAGCCCGCGAGGTCGGCGTGCACCGACTCGAGGATCTCGCGCGCCGGGCGGTCCTTGAGCCGGGCGACGTGTCCGAGCACGCGCTCCTCGCCGAACCGCTCGCCGCGGACGCCCAGCGCCTCGGTCACGCCGTCGGTGAAGAGGCAGATGATCGTCTCCCGTCGCGCCCACGTGAGGACCGTGTTCTCGCCCGGCGCGGTGGCGCTCCCGAGGGGCGGCCGGGTGGCCTCGAGTCGGGCGGCCTGGCCCGTCCGGGTCGACACGAGAAAGGCGTGCGGATGCCCGGCGTTGGCGTAGGTGAGGCGTCCCGCCTGGGGATCGACCACGGCGTAGAACACGGTGAGGAGCATCTCGGTGTTGGCGAGCTCGGCGGTGAGCGACTCCTCGATGCGGCGCAACACCTCGGCGGGCGTCTCGGCCGACTCCGCGTGGATGCCCGAGGCCGCCATCACGAGTGCCATGATCAGGGCGGCCCCGAAGCCGTGGCTCGTCACGTCGCCGATCATCACGCCGATCCGGTCGGCGCGTAGGTTCAGGAGGTTGTAAAAGTCCCCGCCGACCGACTCCGCCTGGCGGCAGCGCGCCGCCACGTCGACGCGGGCCGCGAGCACGAGCGGCGAGGGCAGCAGTTTGTGCTGCAGATCGCGCGCCAGCTCCAGCTCGCGGCGCAGACGCTGTTGGTCCTGGTCCCGCGCGACGAGCCGGGCGTTCTCGATCGCAGCGCCGATCTGGTTGGCGATCGCCGCCACGAGCTTACGATCGCCCGCCGTGAACGCGTCTTCGCCCTCCCGATCCGTCAGATTGATCACGCCGATCGGCTTGCCGCGGGCCCCGGGGGCGGCGTGCAGCACGGGGACCGAGAGAAACGCTTTCCCCCGATAGTTCCGCCCCTCGGCGCACCCCGGGTTCAGGGCCTTCGGGTCGGTGGGATCGTAGCTCACGATCCGCATCTCGCGGAACACGCGCGCGGCCACCGAGCAGGGATCGTCCACCTCGATCGGCTCCGCCTCCTGGGCGCTCATCCCCCGCGCGGCGATGATGCGCAGCATTTGCTGCTCCGCATCGTAGACCAGGAGCGTGGCACGCCGTGCGCCGACCACGGTCGACACCTCGCGGAGAATGCGCTCCGCTGCCTCCTCGAGCCGAATGGTGTGACCAAGGATTTCGCTGATCGTGTAGATCAGGTCGATCTCTTCGTAGCGCTCGGACAGCTCGGCGGCCACCTGACTGGCGTCGCGTTCGGCGGACAGGACTGCGCCGACGATCTCCGCCAGCGCCCCGGGGGGCGCGCCGGCGCCCGCCCCCGGCGCTGGTCCCCCTTCCCCGACTTCGAGCCACACGCCGCCCGTGTCGCGCACCGGCTCGAACCAGGCCGGCCCCTCCGGGGTGTCGACGCGCCGGCCGGCCTCGCTCCCGTCGAGCGGCGGGATCCAGCCGGATCCCTCGCCGGCACCGGTCAGCGCCCGAGTCCCGGCCGGGTCGACCCGCCACACGCGCAGGCGCGCGCCCGCGAGCCGCTCGAGCACCGGCAACAGCCGCTCGACCCGGGTCAGCCCGCCCGGAGAGTCAGACACACCGAGTTGCCCTGCTCGTTGAACGCCACGTGGTCCACCAGGCCCCGCAGCACGAACAGGCCCCGGCCGTCCTCGCGCTGCAGTCGCTCGGGGAGGGTGGGATCGGGGATATGGGTGGGGTCGAATCCGTCCCCTTCATCCGTCACGTGCAGCCGGACGGCGTCACGCGTGACCTCGACCCGCACGCGTACGAGGCGGGTGGGATCGTGGCGGTTGCCATAGAGGATGGCGTTGGCAAGCGCTTCGGCGAGTGCGGTGCGGAAGTTGAACCGGATACGGCGCGCCGAAAGGGGGCCGCCGGGGAGCTCGTCGGCGATCAACTCCACCGCCGGACCGACGTACTCGAGGTCGCTCGGCACATCGAGCGACAGCTCGGTCTCACCAGCGGTCGCCCGCCGGCGGACGTCGAGACGCAGCGGCGTGGTCACAGGCTAGAAGGCGGCGAGCGCCTCCTCCGGAGTCCGCGCGATCGCGAAGAGTGTGTCCAGCTTGGTGAGCTCGAACAGCGTCAGCAGGTCTTCGTTCAAGCCGCACAGCCGCAGGTCCCCACCCTGCTCGCGGATCTTCTTCGACAGCGAGACCAGGACGCCGAGACCGGAGGAATCGATGTAACCAGTCTTGGTGAAGTCGATGACGAACTTCTTCCCGCTGGCTTCGAGGGCGTCGAGCACCTTCTGCTTCAGCTCCTGCCGGTTGCCGACGATCAGCTGCCCGTCTACCCCGACCACCACCACCCCCTGCTTGTCCTTCTTGAGGCTGAAGCTCATGTCTGCTCTCCGGCTTGAAGGACGGCGACCGCTACCGTGTCCACAATATCATCGGCGGTGGCGCCTCGCGACAGGTCGGCCACCGGGCGTGCCAAGCCCTGCAGGATCGGCCCAATCGCCTCCCAGCCGCCCAGGCGCTGCACCAGTTTGTATCCGATGTTGCCGCTGTCAAGGTCGGGAAACACGAGTACGTTGGCATGCCCCGCCGCGGGCGAACCCGGCGCCTTGCGTGCCGCCACCTCGACGACGAGCGCCGCGTCGGTCTGCAGCTCGCCGTCGAACGCGAATGCCGGTCGCCGCGCGACGAGCAGCTCGACGGCCCGCCGCACCCGCGCCACGCGCGGTCCTTCGGCACTGCCCTTCGTGCTGTAGGACAGGAAGGCCACCACCGGCTGATCGCCGACGATGCGCCGGCGATCGCCCGCGGCCGCCACCGCCGCATCGGCGAGCTGCTCGGGCGTGGGCTCGGGCACGACGGCACAATCCGTGAACGTCAGCACCGCGCCGTCCCGCACCAGGTAGAACGCCCCGCTCACGGTCGTGATCCCGGGGGCGGTGCCCACCGTCCAGAGAGCGGCCCGGATCGTGTCGCCGCTCGGGAACGTGGCCCCACCGACCATGACATCGGCGCGCCCCAGCCCCACCAGTGCGGCGCCGAAGGTGAGGGGATGCTGCAGGGCGGCGTGGGCCGTCGCGTCGGTCGGGAACTTCTGCGGATGCCGGGTGCGGAGCAGGCGCACCATTTCGGGGAGAGGGGAGAGGGGAGCGGTTCGATCCAGGACCTGCACGCTGCCGAGGCCGAGGGCCTCGATCCGCGCAGCGGCGGCGCGAACGCGCGGGTCGTTCCCTTCGGGAAGCACGATGCGGCGGCGCACGCGCCGGGCCCGCTCGTACACCGAGTCGCGGAACGTCACTTGGCGAACTTGTGCCGGAGCGCTTGTTGGACCGCTGGGTGGACGAGCGGCGACACGTCCCCGCCGAACCGCGCCACTTCCCGCACCAGGCTCGAGCTCAGATAGGTGAGGTCGAACGCGGGGACGAGGAAAACCGTCTCGATGCCGGGCGCCAGGTTGCGGTTCATGAGCGCCATCTGGAACTCGTATTCGAAGTCGCTGACGGCCCGCAAGCCGCGCACGATCACGCTGGCCTCCGCCGTGCGCGCGAAATCGGCGAGCAGCCCGTCGAACGAGCGCACGTCGACAGCCGGATCGTCCACCGCCCGGCGAATCAGGGCGACCCGCTCGTCGAGAGTGAAGAGCGGCTGCTTGGCGACGTTCACCGCGACGGCGACGACCACCCGGTCCGCGAACGTGCGGGCGCGGCGGATCAGGTCTTCGTGCCCGCGTGTGATCGGATCGAACGAGCCCGGGTAGACGGCGACGCGAGGGGGGGTCACGGCGCGTAGATGAAGGTCACCGCGGTGTCCCCGTAGCGGCGCGTGTCGTCACCGGGGATGGGCTGGTCCGCCGGGTGCTCGATCGAGAACACCCGCGCGAACGGGCTCAGGCGGAACAGGGCGACGAGGCG
>DATHGL010000008.1:0-9323 GCA_035317625.1 Gemmatimonadales bacterium
CCCGCTCGACGATCAGCCAGCCCACCAGCGTGCCCAGCACGACGGCGAGCAGGCTGTAGAGAATGCGCCAGCGCAGCTCCTCGAGGTGGTCGAGGAACGGCATTTCCGCCCGGTTGTCACGAGTCTCCGACACGCCGGCCCCCCGACCCCGACCCCGGCCCCAGACCCCTGGAGCGACTACCGCCCCAGGCGCTGGAGCTTGTCGCGCGCGAGGTTGGCCTCTTCGGAACGGGCGTACCCGGCGATGACCCGGGCGTAATACGTCCGGGCGGACGCCTTGTCGCCCCGTTGCTCGGCGAGCAAGCCGAGCTTGTAGAGGGCCGACGGTGCCCGCGGCGAGCTGGGATAGGTCTTCACGACCTGTTGATACACGGCGGCCGCCGAATCCGCGCTCTCGCCGGCGAACGTCTCACCGATGTGGAACAGCGCGTCGGGGGCGCGCTCGTGGGTGGGGAAGAGGCGCAGAAACTCGCGGAACCCCAGGCGGGCGGTCGCGAGGCTCCCGCGGCGGAATTGCTGGAGCGACACATCGTACATCTGGTCCGGCCCCGGCCCCGCCGGATTCCCCGACGGCCCGACCGGCACGCCGGCAGCGTTGCGGGTCGTGTCCAGGACCGGCACGGGCTGGCGGGCCTGCTCCTCCAGGCGGCTGCGCACCTCAGTCAACCGCTGCTGGCTCTGCCCGGTGAGCTCTTGCACCGACACGAGCTGCTGTTGAACGGCCAGCAGATCGGTCTTCATGTCGCCGCGTAACTGCACCAGATACGCCTGCTGCGCTGCGATTTTGTCCTGCACCACGCCGAGCAGGGCGCGCACCGTCTCGATGGCGGCGGCGCGCTGGCTGTCGGCGTGGGCGTGCTCCACGCGCAGCGCCTCGACCTGCAGCTCCACCCGCCGGACGTCGCCTTTCAGCGCGCATCCGGCGGTGAGCCCCAGGGCGAGGTACAGCGGCAAGGATCGCGTCACCGGCCGATCCGGCCTACGGCTGCTTCAGGTTGTCGCCGCCCGCCAGAATATCGAACTCATCGCGGCGGTTCTGGGCCCACGAGCTCTCGTCATGCCCGGGCGCCATGGGCCGTTCCTCACCGTACGACGCGCTCTCGATGCGACTCGGGTCGATACCGTGGCTCACGAGGTACTGCTTGGCCGCGGTCGCGCGCCGGTTGCCGAGGGCGAGGTTGTACTCGTCCGAGCCCCGCTCGTCGCAATGTCCGCTGACGCGGATGCGCAGCGCTGGGTTCGCCTGCAGGATCGCGACCTTCTGGTCGAGGGTGGCGGCGTCCTCCCCCCGGACGACGGCCTTGTCGTAGTCGAAGTGGATCAGCGTACCGAGGATGGTCTTCACCGCTGCCGCCGTCTGTCCCAGTGCGTTGAGCGAGTCCGCGATGCGTTGACGGCGCTCCGCTTCTTCGCGGGCTTTCCGGTCGGCTTCTGCCTGCGCGGCCGCCATGGAATCCCGCCGCGCCTGCTCGGCCGCCGCGATCGAGTCCGTGTTGGCTCCGACCGGCGCGGGTGGCTCTGGCGCCTTGCCGGGGCATGCGGCGACGACCGCGACCGCGAGACCGCTCAGCAGGAGCAAGGGTAGGCGTTTCATCGGTTCAAGTCCTCTCCGATTTCAAGGGGTCGACGAAGCGGTCTCCGGCATGCGCGGAGACCAGGCCGGCAGTCGCGCGCCGCTCTTCTGCAGCAGCGGGCGGATGCGACCGGTTTCCAAGTCGATGATCCAGAGCTGCCGATACCCCGAACGATCCGACACAAACGCCATATGGCGGCTGTCGGGCGCCCAGGTTGGATCTTCGTTCCGCCCGACCGAAGTGAGCTGCCGCACGGTGCGCGTCCGGGCGTCGAGGACGAACACCTGCAAGGTGCCACCCACGTCCCGGTGGAAGGCGACGGCCTGCCCGTCGGGCGACCACTCCGGCGCGTTGGACGAACCGGTGGCACCGTAGTCGAACGGTGCGAACAGCTGTTGGTCCGTCCCGTCCGCACCCATCCCGTAAATCTGCGGCAACCCGGCCCGCGTCGACACGAACGCGAGTCGCTGGCCGTCGGGACTATAGGTCGGTGACAAGTTGTCGTAAAGGCGCCCTACGGTCAAGCGCTGTAAGCAGCAGGCGTCCTTGATGTTCACCGTGTACAGGTCGGTCCCTTCGTCCGTGGCGCGGCTGAACGCGAGGGTCTTGCCGTCGGGTGAGAAGGCCGGGGTGAAGTCCAGCGCCTGGCCGGTGGTCGGCACGGGGGTCCGCTTCCCCGTGGCCGCGTCCTGCACGAAGAGGCGACCGTGGCCCTGCCAGAATTCCATGTACGCGAAGCGGCGTCCGTCGGGCGCCCACGCCGGCGACAGCGCGGCGTGATCGGTCGACGACACCAGCCGCTGGTCGGCCCCGTCCTGATCGATGGCGTACACCTTGCCCTCCAGGACGAACAGCACGCGGGTCGCGGCGCTGCCGCCGACACCGAGCGCCGCTTCGAGCACGCGGTCCGACAGCCGATGCACCGCCAGCCGGAATCCGGGTTCCGCGAGCGGCGGCAGCCGCGTCCGGAATTCGCGTCGCACGCCGCCCCCGGCCACGTCGTGCACGGTGATGACCGTGGTGTCGCCGGGCGCCGGCAGGATGGCGACCGCGAAGTCCGCGCCGAGGGCTTGATACAGCGGGTAGTTCAGGCCCGCCGCTGCGGCTGCGCCGCCGGTCCCCCTCGCCGGGGCGACGCCGCCGGGCGGCCGCGCCGCCGGGCCCGTGGCGGCGATCCGGATCGAATCGCCCCCCGGGAGCGTGATCAGCTCGAAGCGGTCGCTGTAATCGAGATCGCGCGCCACGATCGTGCGCACCGAGTCGAGCGCCGAGCCGCGCCCCGGGAGCACCACCATGCCGGGCCGCACGCCGGGCCGGTAGACGATGCCGATGCGGACGCCGCGATCGATGGCGGAGGTGTCTTGGGCGGTCAGGCGGTCAGGCGGACCGGCGGTCAGTAATGCCGCGGACACACCGACCGCCAGACCCCCTGACCGCCAGACCGCCGTCATTGGCGCCTGCCGCTGAAATAGAAGCGCACGAACAGCACGTCCGCCGTCCAGCCGTCCGGGAGCGCCCGGAACGCCTTGAAGCGCCCGGCCTCCTCCACCGCGCCCTGCGCTTCGAGGTCGAACGCGAAATTCCCCGAGCGCCTGATGAACTGGAGACCGCTCACCGACCCGTCGCGATGCACCAAGAACGAGACCTCCGCCTCAAGAGGAGTGCTCTGGAGCGGGCGCTGCCAGCGCCGCAGCACCTGCGCGACGATGTTCTGCAAATACTCGGGGAACGGAAACTCCACGCCTTCGGTGCTCACCGTGGCGACGTCCGAGCCGGTCGACGGTGCTTCGCCGGGGAGCGGCGTCACCTTGGGCGCGGTGCGTGGCGCAGCCTCGCGCTTCGTGTTGTCCGCCACCGGCGGCGGCGCCGCCTTCGACACGGTGCTTCTGGGCGACGGCGCCTTGGACACCGGCGCCGGCTTCTCTTCGGCCGGACGATCCACGGCTTCGGGCGCCTTGCGCGTGTCCTCGGTCGGCTCGGGCGCTGCGACGAGATGGACGCGATAGGTCGGCGGGGCGGGCTTGCGCGCGTCGGCGGCCCCGGCCACGAGCAACACGCCGGCGAGCGCATGCACGACCACCGTTCCGGTGAGGCCGACGCCCACGCTGTTCGCACCCCGAGGGCGCTGCCTCACCGCTCCACCGTTTCCGGCTCCGCGACGAGGCCGACGTCGCTCACGCCCGCCGTCCGGATCACCGCCAGCACCCGCACGACGTCGCCGTACGGGACCCGACCGTCGGCCCGGAGGTACACCCCAGTCGGTCGTTTGGTTCGCACGAACGCAGGGAACGTGGCCCGGAAGTCGTCGTAGGAGAGGGGCGCCTGGTCCATGAAGATGCGGCCCTCTCGGTCGAGGGTCACGACGAGCCCCGATTTCGGATCGAGCGGCCGCGCCGCGGCTCGCGGCAAGCGGACGTCCACGCCCCCTTGCATGATCGGTGCCGTGATCATGAAGATGATGAGGAGCACGAACGCCACGTCCACGAGCGAGGTGACGTTGATGTCGGCGTTCAACGGCAATTCGCCGTGCCCGCGCAATCCTCCCCCGCCCACCAGACCGGCCACTAGAGCCTCCCTTCGCGCGCCATCGTCCCGATGATCTCCTGCGCGAACCCTTCCAGCTCGCCGGCGAACAGGCCGAGGCGGTTCACGAACAGGTTGTACGCCATGACGGACGGGACCGCGACGGCAAGGCCCGCGACGGTCGTCACCAGGGCCTCGGCGACACCGGGCGCCACGGCGCCGATGTTGCCGGAGCCACCCACCGCGATGCCGATGAACGCATCCATCACACCGAGCACCGTGCCCAGCAAGCCGAGCAGGGGGCTGACCGAGCCGAAGGTGGCGAGCCAGGGAATGAAGCGCGCCGCCGCGTCCCGCTCGGCGGCAACCTCCTTCGCGAGCACCATCCGGAGCGCCTCGAGCTGGGTCATCGTGAGCGCGCTCTGGGGCGCGACGCCGGGACCGTTGTCCTTGAGGCCGCCCGGCTTCAGCTCGGAGAAGAAGTGGATGCCCTCGCGCAGCAGGCGGTTGTAGGGCGACGCGGGCAGGCGCATCGCCGCGTGGTACGCGTCGTCGAGCCGCGTCGCCCGCTCGATTTCGGCCATGAAGCGGTCGGCCTGCCGCCGCGTGCGGCGGAACTGCCACCACTTGAGGAAAATGAGATACCAAGAGACGATGGAGAACACGACGAGAATGGCGAGCACAAACTTGGTCTCGCGGCTCGACGTGAGCACCAGCTCCCAGGGCGTCGTGGGGACCGCCCGGCCCGCCTGGAGCAGCAGCACGCTGTCAGTCCTCCCCGTTGCGGTACCCGCGCGGGTGCGCCTGGTGCCAGGCCCACGCGCTCGTCAAAATCTCCTCGAGACTCGAATGCTGCGGCCGCCACCCGAGCACCCGCTCGGCCCGGCCCAGCGCCGCGACGAGGAAGGGCGGGTCTCCCGGCCGACGGGGCCGGAGCACGGCGGGGATGGCCCGGCTGGTGGCGCGGCGCGCCGCATCGACGACGGCGAGTACCGACTGCCCTACCCCGGTCCCCAAATTGAGCGCGACCGCGCCGTCCACCCGCGCGTCCAGCGCCCGCAGATGGGCGTCGGCGAGATCGAGCACGTGGATGTAATCCCGCACGGCGGTGCCGTCGGGCGTCGGGTAGTCGGTTCCATACACCTCAACCGCGGCCGCCAGCCCCAGCGCCACGCGCAGGATATTGGGAATCAGGTGCGTCTCCGGGGTGTGGCTTTCGCCGTAGCGGGCCGACGCGCCCGCGGCGTTGAAATAGCGCAGGCTCACCGACGCGAGCCCGTGGCTCTGTGCGGCCCGGGCGAGCATCCCTTCGAACTCCACCTTGGTCTCGCCATAGGGGTTCACCGGTGCGGGCGGCGTGTCCTCGCTGATGGGCTCAGCGCCACGCTGGCCGTAGATCGTACAGGACGACGAGAAGATCACCCGCCGCACTCCAGCAGCGACCGTGGCCTCGAGCAGGACCCGCCCGGCCGTGACATTGTTGGCGCGATACTTGGCAGGATCCGCCACCGATTCGGCGACCAGGGCGAACGCGGCGAAGTGCATCAGCGCGTCGATCGAATGCCGGGTGAACAGGTCCTCCAGCACCCGCCGGTCGCCCACGTTCCCGTGGATGAACGCGACGCCGGGAGCCACCGCCGCCCGGTGGCCGGTGCTGAGGTCGTCCAGCACGATGGGGACGTCGCCCCGAGCGAGGAGCTGCTCCACCACGACGCTGCCGATGTACCCCGCACCACCCGTGACCAGGATGTTACGTGTCATCGCGCCGCTCCAGACCGAACAACCGCCGGAGGGCCTCGAGCAGGCTGTACCCCCGGCCAGCCCGCGCCGCCTCCTTGAGAGCGACGGTCGGTGGATGCACGAACTTGTTGAGCAGCGCGCGGCTGAACTGCTCGAACTGGGCGCGGTCCTCCGAGGTCAGATGCGGCATGCGCCGGAGCGCCCGCTCGAGCTCGGTGGCACGGACCTGCTCCATCCGGTCGCGAAACGCCTTCAGCACGGGCACCACGACCAACCCACCGTACCATCCCCAAAAGCGCTCCACCTCCTCGCTCACGATGTGCTCGGCCGCGGGAATGTCGCGACGGCGCCCGGCGGCGGCCTGCGCCGCGACGGCCTGGAGGTCGTCGAGGTCGTACAGGAAGACGTTCTCCAGCTGCGCGACGGCGGGCTCCACGTCACGGGGCACGGCGAGATCGAGGATGCAGAGCGGGCGCCCGCGGCGCCGGGCGACAGCCGGCGCCACCCGGTCCCACGTGACGACCGCGTGGGGCGCCGCCGTGGAGCACAGCACGATGTCGGTCTCGGCGAAATGCTCCCACGCCTCGTCGAGGGTGACCGCGTGGGCCCGCAGGTCCTCGGCGATCGCCCGGGCGCGCTCGTAGGTGCGGTTGGCGACCAGGGTCACCCGTACGCCCTCGGACGCGAGGCATGTGGCTGCGAGCTCCGCCATATCGCCGGCCCCGAGGATCAGCGCCGAGCGGCCGGCGAGCTGGGTGAAGATCTTGCCGGCGACGGCGACGGCAGCGGACGGCGCCGATGCGGCCCCGGTCGCGAGCCCCGTCTCGCTCCGCACGCGCGAGCCGACGAGCAAGGCCGACTGGAACAGGCGGTGCAGCACGGGCCCCGCCTGGGCCTTCGACATTTCCCAGGCCTCCCGCACCTGCCCCTGGATCTGTGACTCGCCGAGAATCATGGAATCGAGCCCGGCAGAAACGCGGTACAGGTGGCGCACCGCGTCGCGGTCCCGCTGGCTGTAGCCGTAGCCGCTCGCGCTGCGCCCGCCGCCCAGGCGCTCCGAGAGAAGCGCCCACACCGCGTCCGGTGCGGTGTCGTCGGACTCGGCGAGGTAGAATTCCGTGCGGTTGCAGGTGGAGAGCAGCACACCACCACGCGCCCCGGCGGCCAGCACGCGCTCGAGTGACGCCGGGACTTCGCGCGGCGCGTGCGCGAAGCGCTCACGCACCTCCAACGGCGCCGTGCGGTGGTTCACGCCCAGAACGGTGATGCTCATGGTCTCGTCGCTCACAGAAAGCGTTGGGTACCGGGCGCGGTGAGTTTGAGCGCCAGGTAGACAAGCAGCACCGCCGCGAAGCTCGCGATGCTCGCGAACGCCGCCCGCCGGCCGGCCCAGTGGTGTACGACACGCACACTCACCGCCCACCCCAGGACTCCCCACGTGAGCATACCCCACACCACCTGGGCGGCATCGACCGACGCGCCGCCCCCGTAGCGCACCCCAAACCCCAGCAGAACCCCGAGCGTGACCGTGGGGAAGCCCAGGACGAGCGACAGGTGATTCAGCTGGTCCAGGCGCTCGAGCGGCGGAAACAGCCGGAACACCGGACCGAAACGCTTCGCTTTGAGCTCGCGAAACTGGAGCAGGTACAGCGCAGCGGCGATGAACGCCAGCGCCAGCATGGCGAGCCCGAAGACGCTGACAGTAATGTGCAGGATGGACCAGGGGCCGCGCCCGGAGCCCGGCGCCGCTTCGGGCGCGAGCCCGATCAGCAAGGTCAGGCCGACCAACCCCGTCGCCAGCGGCCCGGTGAACACGCCGACGGCCGACGCCCGGAACACGCCCTCGCTGACGACCTGCAGCACCATGAGGAAGAGCGCGAGCATGGAGAGCGTCGGCGCGACGCCCAGAAACGGGGTGAGCCGCGCGACGCCCATCACGTGCACGGCGATCCCGACGAGCGACACCGCGAGCACGAGGGGACGGGACGCCGGCCGCAGCCCGGCAAACGGGGCCAACACGAGCGCGGTGGCCACGGCGTACAGGCCCAGCGCGATGAGATGAGGAACGAGGACCACTGGGCGCAAAGCGCCGGTCCCGCGCGGGACCGGCGACGGATCAGGACGGCATCTTGCGGATGAGCCGCACCGGCATGCCCGGAACGATATTGGGGTGCTGGATGCCGAGGATCAGCCCGGACGCAGAGCGATCACGGGTGTGTACGATCTCGAGCACCACCTGCACCTGCGTGGACGACGAGCCCGGCACGCCCGACGCGGGCCGGAACACCTCAAACACGTCACCCGGACTCACCCCGTCCGCACGACCGCGACTGATGAATACGATCTGCTGGGGCCCGGCCAGCACGTGGAGGTCCCGCTCGGCGACCACCACGCCCTCGAGGCCCTGCTCCACCGGCGTCGGGCGCACCTGACCCGGGTCCTTGAACGGCTCGAGCGGCAGCGACAGATGCCCGTCGTGGATGCGGCCGAACTGCAAGATGACGTCGGCGAGTACCTGCCGACGCTGCAGCTCGGTCACCCGCGCGATGCCCAGCGGCACGACGACGCCGCCCCACCCCGCGATGTCGCGGTCGACGCGTACAATGAGGAGCGAGTCGCCGATGTGGTACGACGCGCGCCGCGGCGGGATGAGCGCGAGCTGATCGAATGTCGTCGCGGTCGAGCGGTCCGTCAGCCGCGGGATCGCCGGCACGGACGTGTTGCCGAGCACCCGGCCGTACGGAAGCTTTTCTTGTTCGGTCAAGAAGCCGGCCGCGTAGAACTCGCCTCGTCGGAGCGGGCGATACGGCTGGTCCGTGTACGCCCGCAGCACGTCCCGCACCTCCTGGGTGGCGGTACGGCGCCGGTCGAAGATTGTCTGGTAGCCTTCCGTGGGCTCGGGCGGAGGCGCTTCGACCACCAGCGCAGTGTCGAGCATCGCGGTGTCCGGAACCATGGCCACGGTGTCGGATGTCGGCTGCGCGTGCACGGTGTCGCCCTCGACTGGCGGCGCCGTCGCCACCGCGGTCGTCTCCGGCGCCTGCCCTACGCCTACTGCCCCCGTCAGGTTCAAAGGCTCGCCCGGATAGATCCAGTGGGGGTCGTCGATGAGCGCGGTATTCAGCCGGTAGATCTCGGGCCAGAGGAGCGGGTCATTGTAGTAGAGCTGGGCGATGGACCAGAGGGTCTCACCCGCCGACACCACGTGCGTGGAAGGGAGCTGTCCTAGCGGGGCCGTCGCCTGCGACGTGTCCGGCGCCGGCTGCGAGGTGTCCGGTCGAGCCTGCGTCGTGTCTTGCGCCGCGAGCGCGGGCGCCAGCCCCGCGAGCAGCCCTGCTACAAGGGCGAGCAGGGCTGCTCGTTCAGAACGGCAGATCGTCGTCCTCCTCATCCAGCGCCTCCGGGAGCGCGTCGAGCGACTCCGCCTTGCCGTCGGGCGCCACCTTGGCCGCGGCCTTGGCCCGCGCGAAGTCGCCGGACCCTTCG
>DATHGL010000009.1:0-7874 GCA_035317625.1 Gemmatimonadales bacterium
CGATCCTCATCCTCACGGCGCGCGGCGAAGAGGTCGACAAGGTCCGTGGGCTGCGCCTCGGCGCGGACGATTACGTCACGAAGCCGTTCGGCGTGCTGGAGCTGCTGGCGCGCGTGGAGGCCCTGCTGCGGCGCACCGCGCCGCCGGGGGAGGGTGGCGGACCGCCCGAACGCTTCGGCGCCATCGAGGTCATTCCCGCGTCCCGGACCGTGATGCGGGACGGGCGGTCGGTCGCCCTCACGCCGAAGGAGTTCGACCTGCTGCTCGCTCTGCTGCGGCGCTGCGGGGCCGTCGCCACGCGCATGGAGCTTCTGGCGGAGGTGTGGGGCTACAGCGCGGCGGTGCTGAGCCGGACGGTGGACACGCACGTGGCCGAGCTGCGACGCAAGCTCGAAGGGGACCCCGCGGCGCCGCAGCACATTCTCACCGTGCGTAAAGCGGGGTACCGGCTCGAGAAGTAATCCGGAGGCGTGGCGACGTCGTGATCTACTTCCGCCGCGCCAACGTCGTTCACATGGGCGACACCTACGTCAACGGCCGCTACCCGTTCATCGACCTGTCGAGCGGCGGCTCCGTCGACGGGGTGGTGGCCGCGTAGACCGTGTGCTCGCCATGACCGACCAGCACACGATGTACATCCCCGGCCATGGCGAGCTGGCTAGGGCCCCACCACCAGGATCACGAAGCTCCCGGGCACGATCGCGGGCCGCGGGCGGGGCTGCTCGGCCGTCGGTGCGGGCGCAGGCCCCAACTCCGCCGTCGCCAGGAACACGGCATGGGTCCGGCGATCGAGGGCAAGCGTCCGCGCCCCGCGCTGTGTCGGGACGGTTTCGACGACGGCGAAGCTATCGGGGGCCACTTCGCGCACCACCGTGAGGGTTCCCTCGCCGTTCGAGCTGAACGCGAGCCCCGTCCCCGGGTCGAACGCCGTCCCGTCCACTCCGCCGCCGATCGGCAACGTCGCGACCAACCGGCCGTTCGCCGCGTCCACCACCACCATCAGTCGATTCGAGCATCCGACGAACAGCCGGGCGTGCGCCGCGTCGAGCGACAAGCCGGTCGGGGCCTGGCACGGCGCGAGCGGCCAGCGCGCCGCCACCGTGAGGCCGCGGGCGTCGAGCACCACCAGCTCGGCCGTGCTCTCGATGTTGACGTAGA
This sequence comes from Gemmatimonadales bacterium, assembly GCA_035317625.1. Lineage (GTDB taxonomy): Bacteria > Gemmatimonadota > Gemmatimonadetes > Gemmatimonadales > GWC2-71-9 > AG41. The sequence goes on from DATHGL010000009.1 coordinate 1,159, forward strand.
TGCGCCCGTCGCCCGGCGCGACGGCGAACTCGGGCTTGCCGCCGAGCGCCACGGTGCCGACCACGGCACCCGCCGTGAGATCGATCGCGGTCGCGTTCGCCCCGGTCCCGTTGAACGTGAAGACGCGGTGCGTGGCCGGCTCGTACACGATGGCGTCGGGGTTGCCGCCGGTGGTGCGCACCCGCCCAAGCACCGCGAGCGAGCGGCTGTCGAAGATGGTCACTGACTGATCGCCGCCGTTACTGGTCGCGCCTCGACCCAGATCCGGCGCCAGGGCCACGCCGTGCACGCCGGGCGTGTGGGGAATCTCCCCCAGCACGGCACCCGAGTCCGCGTTCATCACCACCACCCGCGTACTGCGGGAGACGTACAGCCGGCGGGTGGTGGAGTCGAGCAGCAGGTAGTCCCACCCGCCTTCCCCGCCGAGCGGGTAGCGTCGCACGAGGTGGTAGCCGCCCGATTGCCGGGCGGGCGCGAGCGCGGCGACGGACACACCGACGGCGGCGATCAGGAGCCAACGCATAGCGGTCACTCCGGGAAAAGGGTGCGGGAGTCTCATCGGTCGAACAACGCGGGGATCCGGTCTCCGGCGTCGAGCGACGCGTTGGACAGGTTCGTCAGAATGGCTACGACGACCCGCGAGTCCCGGTCCGCACCGAACGCCGCCGTCCCACCCACCGCCCCACCGCCGTGGAACACCCGGCGGTGGCTGAGGCTGTCGCTGCCGAGGAACCATCCGATCCCATAGCCCGTCGGCTCGCCGGCGCTCGTTTTCTGGGAAGTGAACAGCAGATCCAACGTCTCGGCTTTGAGGAACCCCGCTTGGAGCAGCGCCGACCCGAACTTCACGAGATCTTCGGCCGTGGAAACGAAGCCCCCGCCCGCCCACTTGTAGCTGTTGTCGACCGGAGGAGCGATGGTGAACCTCCCCGCGCTGTCGCGGTCGTAGAACTGCGTCCGGTCCGGCATGAGACTGTCCGCCCGATCGGGCGCGGTCCGCGCCAAGCCGAGCGGCCGAAAGACGTGCCGGCGCATGTAGGTGAGGAAGTCCTCTCCCGACGCACCCTCGACGACCGCCGAGATGAGGTTCCATCCGTAGCTCGAATACGAGAACCGCGTCGCCGGCGGCGACAGGAGCGAATCGTGCTCGAAGATCGACAGCCCTTCGACCACGGTGTTGAAGTGCCGATTGAGAAGGAACTCCTGGTCGCGATAGTGCCGGATCCCGGCCAGATGACCGGCCAGCTCGCGCGTCGTGATCACGTAGCCCTTGTCCGGAAATGACGGCACGTACCGCTGGACCGGCGCGTCGAGATCGAGTGTCCCTTGCTGGTAGCGGAGCGCCACGGCGGTTGCCGTGAGCGGCTTGGACACGCTCCCGATCCGGAATTGCGTCTCGCGGGTAACGGGTCGGCGACGCTGCAGGTCGGCGTACCCGAATCCTTCGGACCAGACGAGCCGCCCGTCCACGGCTACCGCCACCTGCAGCCCGGGGATTCCGGGGACGAGCCGGTCGCACACCAGCGCCCGGGCTTGGGCGACGATCTGCGCATACGCCGCCGCAACGCGACCGGCGCGGTGGGAGACGCACGCAGGTTGCCCGGGACCCTGCGCGCCCCAGGCCCCGAGCGGCGTGAAGGCGACCGCGCACCCGGCGATGGCGGCGATCCACGACTGCCGACGCATGAGCGCTGCTCCGCGGAATTGGGTCAGAAAGATGAACCGACCTCCGCGCAATCGGCAACCGTGTCCCGCCGCGTCCCGCGCTCCCCGGTGCGTTCACCCCAGGAACGTGGTAGTCTTCTCCCCCATGACCAACGCCCCGCCCCCGGTGACGTACAAGGTCGGCCTGGTCCAGATGGCGATGTCGACCGATCCCGACGTAAACCTTCGGCAGGCGGTCGCGAAGGTGGCGCAGGCGGCGACGGCCGGCGCGCAGCTCGTGTGCTTGCCGGAGCTGTTCCGGTCACGCTATTTCGCGCAGACCGAGGAGGCTGGTGCGTTCGACCTGTCGGAGCCCGTCCCGGGGCCGAGCACGGAGGCGCTGGGGAAGGCGGCGCAGCAGGCGGGTGTCGTGGTCATCGCGCCGGTGTTCGAGCGCCGTGCGCCAGGCCTCTACCATAACAGCGCCGTCGTGATCGACGCCGACGGACGCGTGGTGGGGACGTACCGCAAGATGCACATCCCCGACGATCCGGCCTACTACGAGAAGTACTACTTCGCGCCCGGCGATCTGGGCTTTCGGGCGTTCGACACGCGGGTGGGACGGATCGGGACGTTGGTGTGTTGGGACCAGTGGTATCCCGAAGGCGCCCGGCTGACGGCGCTACAGTGCGCCAACGTGTTGTTTTACCCGACGGCGATCGGCTGGCACCCCAAGGAAAAAGCCAGCCAGGGGACGGCGCAGCTGGACGCGTGGCGCACCATCCAGCGCAGCCACGCGATCGCGAACGGCTGCTACGTCGCGGCGGTGAACCGGGTAGGCCACGAGCGGCCCGGGGTCGGGGGCGGCGACGGCATCGAGTTCTGGGGCTCGTCGTTCCTGGTTGATCCGTTCGGCGCCGTCCTCGCGGAGGCCCCTGGGGACCGCGAGGCAATCCTGGTGAGCGAGGTCGACCTCGCGCGCATCGAGGAAGTCCGCCGCGGCTGGCCGTTCTTGCGCGACCGGCGGATCGACGCCTACGCTGGCCTCACCAGCCGATTCCTCGACGATCGCTCGTAGTGCCCAGCACCGACACGCCCACCGCCCTCGGCTTCCACATGCCCGCCGAGTGGGAGCCGCATCACGCCACGTGGCTCGGATGGCCGCATAACGCGAGTGACTGGCCCGGCAAGTTCGCGCTGATCCCATGGGTCTATGGCGAGATCGTCCGCGCGCTGGCCCCGGGCGAGATCGTCCGCATCCTGGTGAACTCCGCCGTGCACGAGCGGCAGGCGCGGCGCGTGCTCGAGCAGGTGGGCGTCGACGCCGCGCGCGTGAAGTTCTTTCGGTTTCCGACGAATCGCGGCTGGACGCGCGACTTCGGGCCGCTGTTCGTGCGCCGGGCAGCCCCCCCCTCTCGCCCCGAGATCGCGATCGTACGATTCCAGTTCACTGCCTGGGCCAAGTACCGGGACTGGCAGAAGGATGCCCGTATTCCGGAGCGCGCGGCTGCGACACTCAAGCTGCGCCTGTTCCGTGCCCGAGCCGGCGAGCGCGACGTGGTGCTCGAGGGCGGCAGCATCGACGTCAACGGCCTCGGCACGCTCCTCACCACCGAAGAGTGCCTGCTCGACCCCGCGATCCAGGTCCGCAATCCCGGTCTCGCGCGCCGTGACCTCGAAGCGGTGCTGCGCGACCAGCTCGGGGTGGCAAACGTGCTGTGGCTGGGCAAGGGAATCGCGGGCGATGACACTCACGGGCACGTAGACGACCTCTGTCGCTTCGTCACTGCGCGGACCGTGGTGCTGTGCCGGGAGACGGACCCGCGGGACGCGAACTACCGCGCGCTCGAGGAGAACCGCGAGCGGCTGCGGGGGATGCGACTCGAGGACGGGTCAAAGATCGAGGTGGTCGATCTGCCGATGCCCGGGCCGCTCTACTTCGAGGGGCAGCGCCTGCCGGCGAGCTATGCGAATTTCTACATCGCGAATCGGGCGGTGCTGGTGCCGACCTTCAACGACCCCAACGACCGTGTGGCGCTCGGCATCCTGGCCGAACTGATCCGGGACCGGCCGGTGGTGGGGATCCACGCGGTGGATTTGGTGTGGGGGCTTGGGACCATTCACTGCCTGACGCAACAGGAGCCGGCCCCTAGTCTTCAGTGAAGTTGGGCAGACGCCAAGCCGCAAGCGGTCAGTGCAGCCACAAGCCGTAAGCCGCAAGCGGTTGCCAGTCGTCAGCGGCCAGGCTGCTTTGGGCCGTCGGGCAGCTTTCGTAGCAGGCCGTACACGGTCTTCGCGCATTCCTCACGAGTCGCCTGAAGCTTGGCCAGTTCTTCGGGGCGGAAGTATTCAAGCGCCAGCGCGAGATCGACGATCGCCTCGATTTCGTGGAGAGACCCTCGGGCGATATCGAGGAATCTGCGAAACTCCTTCGAACCGCGACGACTGGCGCCTTCAGCAATGTTCAGCACGACACTATATGACGCCCGCCGCCACTGGTCCGCGAGCGCGGCGCTTTCCGCTTCGGGCAAACGCGCGATGGCAGCTTTCGAAAGGACGACCAGCGATCGAGCGTGCTGCCACGCCTTAAGATCCTTGAAATGGCCCATGAGCGAAGCTAGTCTCGGCATCTGATGGAGACGTCATCCAATCAATGCGCGTCGGGTCATGTCCTTGCGGCTTACGACTGAGAACCGCTTGCGGCTTGGCGTCTGGCAACTAGACTGATGGCTGGCCACTGTCGATCTGGCAACGCTGCAGGATGTCCGAGGGTGCACCATGCTCAGCACCGCGCCGCAATTCAGCCTCTCCAGCATCGGCCAGATCTTCGTCCGCGCCCGCGACCTCGATCGCGCCGTCCGCTTCTACCGCGACACGCTGGGCATGCCGTTTCTCTTCCAAGCGCCGCCCCAGATGGCGTTCTTCCAGTGCGGCCCAACGACCCTCATGCTCGGCATCCCCTCGGCACCCGAAGTCGATCACCCGGCGTCGCTCGTCTATTACCTCGTCCCGGATATCGCGTCCGCACACACGACGCTACGCGACCGGGGCGTGACGTTCATCAGTGAGCCGCACCTGGTGCACCGGGCAGCGGACTACGAGCTCTGGCTGGCCGACTTCCGCGACTCCGAGGGGAACGTGCTCGCGCTCATGATGCGCAAGCCGGTCGCCTAGCGGCACCTGCTGGCTCGGGCTTCCGGCCGTGGGTATGCTTCGAGCGGACCCTGCGGGAGCACGAGCCAGTGATCGCTTCACGCCACCACGTCGCCCTCCTCGGCCTGCTCGCGGTAGCCTGCCGCGCGGGCGCGCCGCGTGCGGAATTTCCTCTGCCTCCGCCGAGTCCTGCTCCCGGCGACACGACCTGCACGATCGCGGCCGGTCGGCCGGTCGCTCGCGACACCGTCACGATCGCCGTCACCGACCCCGTGGACCCGGGGCATGCTCCCCTGCCGCGCAACGACGCCGAGCGGCTGGTGTTCGCGCAGCTCTACCAATCGTTGATCCGGGTGGACTGCCAGGGACGTCCGCTGCCCGGCCTCGCCGCCGCCTGGGAGCAGGCGCCGGACGATCGCTGGGCGTTCACGCTGCGCGACGACGCGCGCTTCTGGGACGGTGCGCCGGTGACGGCGCGCGATGTCGTTGCCTCCTGGCGGTCACGCGACCCGGCGCTCGCGACCAGTTTCACCGTCACCGGCGACCGGACGTTCACCGTCGCGGCGTCCGACGCTCCGTTCCAGCGCCTCGCCGATCAGGCGCTGGCGGTCACCAAGCCCGCGCCCGGCGGCGGCTGGCCGATCGGGACCGGCCGCTACTGGATGACGAGTGGCGATCCCGCGTCGCCGGACGCGCTCGTGGCTCAGCCGATGGCGCGCACGGGACAACCGGTCGTGAAGATCGTCACGGTACCCGCAAGCGCCGCCCGCGATGCGCTGGACGGCGAGGCCGGCGTGCTCGTGACCGACGACCCCGCGGCCCTCGAGTATGCGCGGACGTTGCCCGGGTACGTCGATGTGCCGCTCGACTGGAGTCGCACCTACGTGCTGCTCGCCCCCGGGCGGGACAAGCCGGTCGCGGGCGACCTGCGGCTGGAGAGCCTGCGCGAGGCGGTGCACGGTGACGCCCGTCCGGCCGAATGGTCGGGCGCCGGGCGCTTCTGGTTCACCGACCTGCGCTCGTGCGGCCCCTCGGCCGTGCGCGACTCGCTCGGGTCCGTGGCGCGGCGGCGCCGCGTCGTCTACAACCAGGCCGATCGGAGCGCCGCCGACTTGGCGGCCCGCCTCGTGGGCCTGGGCGTCCTGGGGCGGGGGACCGTCGCCGCCGGTGTGCCGCCGAGCGCCTTCGAATCCGCTGTGCGGGCCGGCAACGACGTCGCGTACGTGCTCGACCTGCGGCGCCGCGTATACGACGTGTGCCGCGCGGCGCTCGAACTGCCGCCATGGAGTTCGGCCGGGACCATCGAGCCACTGCTCGACGTCCGCTCGCATGCGATCATGCGGCGCGGGCTTCCGCGGATGGCCCTCGACTGGGACGGCACGCTCCGCCTCGCGTCCCCATGAGCTTTCGCGCCCGTCTCCTCCTCGGATGCGGCGCGGTGGTGCTACACCGCTCCGATCTCTCGGCCGAGCGTGAGGATTTCGTCCCGAATCCCCTTGCGCTCGGCCAGGAGCCGTAGAAATGCCCACCGCCGGAACACGAACAGACCGAGCGCCCGCGCCCCGCCGATGATGCGGTCGAGGCGCTCGAAGAACACCAGCGCGGCGTATGCAGTGAGCGGCGCGACCGCCAACGCCAACACACCAGCCTCCGGACCGCGCTTCAGCCACGCCGCCGCCGCTACACCGCTCCACGTGAGGGGGAAGAGCAGCATGGCCGCGAGCACTTTGATGCTCGCCAGCGCATCGTCCGCTCCCTTGGCCATGCCCGTGGCGACGAACCCGACCACCCGATAGGCCGGATAGTGCACGACGACGCCCACCAGGGCGGCGGGTAGAAGGAGCGACAGGACGAGCGCCGCCTTGCCGACGTACCTGGCCACGCGGCCGGGCGTGAAGCGGGCGGGGGCGAGCTGGCGC
>DATHGL010000010.1:0-11540 GCA_035317625.1 Gemmatimonadales bacterium
CCGTGCAGCACGTCGTGCGCGAGCAGGATTTTCATGACCTGGGGCACCCCGCCCGCCCGGTGGAGGTCCACCGTCACGAACCGCCCCGACGGCTTCAGGTCGCACAGCACCGGGACGCGCGCGCGGATCGCCTCAAAGTCGTCCAGCGTGAGCGGCACGTGGGCCGCGTGGGCGATGGCGAGCAGGTGCAGCACAGCATTAGTCGAGCCGCCGATCGCCATCGTGACGGCGATGGCGTTTTCGAACGCCTGGCGCGTGAGGATCTGTCGGGGGCGGAGATCCCGGGAAATCGCGTCCACGAGCACCGTGGCCGAGCGGGCGGCGCTCTCGGCCTTCTCGGCGTCTTCCGCGGCCATCGTGGATGAGTAGGGGAGGCTCATCCCCATGGCCTCGAAAATCGAGGACATCGTGTTCGCCGTGAACATCCCCCCGCACGAGCCGGCACCGGGGCACGCCTGGCGCTCCACCTCCAGCAGCTCGGCGGCATCGATGCGGCCGGCGGAGTACTCGCCCACCGCCTCGAACACGCTCACGACCGTGAGGTCGCGTCCCGCGTGGTGCCCGGGCTTGATGGTCCCGCCGTACACGAATACGGCCGGAATGTCCATGCGGGCGATGGCGATCATCGCGCCCGGCATGTTCTTGTCGCACCCGCCGACCACGAGCACGCCGTCCATGCTCTGCGCATTGCAGGCGGTCTCGATCGAGTCGGCGATGACCTCGCGGGAGACGAGCGAGTACTTCATCCCTTCGGTTCCCATCGAGATGCCGTCGCTCACCGTGATCGTGCCGAACGTCTGCGGCATGACGCCCGCGGTCCGCAGGGCGGCCTCAGCGCGCTTGGCGAGCAGGTCGAGCCCGAGGTTGCACGGCGTAATGGTCGAGTACGCGTTGGCGACGCCGACGATGGGCTTGCCGAAGTCCCGGTCGCCGAAGCCCACCGCTCGCAGCATGGCGCGGTTGGGGGAGCGCTGCACTCCGTCGGTGATCGTGCGGCTGCGAAGCTCGTGAGCCATGGCGGAAACTAACCCTTGGCGACGGGGATGTCGCTCCGGGGGTAGGCGCCCAGAATCCGCAGATCGCGCGCGAGTCCGCGCAGCTCGGCCAGCGCTTCGGCCACCCCCGCTCGCGGATCGCCCACCACGTCCAGATAGAACGCGTACTCCCAGGGCCTCCCGGCCAGCGGACGCGATTCGATCTTGGTCAGGTCCAGCCCGCGCGCGGCGAACACGCCGAGCGCCCGGTGCAGCGAGCCGGGCACGTTGGGCAGGGTAAAGACGAGCGACGTCTTTTGGGCCAGCTCGGGCGGCGCTGGCTCGCGCGCCACCACGAGGAACCGCGTGTAGTTCTCGGCGTGATCCTCCAGCCTTTCCTGCAGGACGGCGGCGCCGTACAGCTCCGCAGCCAGGGAGGACGCGATCGCCGCGTCGGCCGCGACCCGCCCCGCCATGAGGTCGCGTACACTGCCGGCGGTGTCATACGCCGGAACCTGGACGACGTCGGGGTGGGCGGCGAAGAACGTGCGGCACTGCGCCAGCGCCACCGGGTGCGAGGCGACACGGCGGATGCCCGCGAGCGTCGTGCCGGGTCGGGCGATGAGACAGTGGCGCACGCGGACCTGCGTCTCCGCCACTACGTGGAGCGCGTGCGCGCCGAGCAGGTCGTAGTTCTGGTGTACCGATCCAGCGAGCGAGTTCTCGATGGGGACGACGCCCCAGCCGGCTTGCTTGGCTTCGACCGCGCGGAACAGCTCCTCGAAGCTGGCGCAGGGCACGAGGCGCGCGTCCGGCCCCAGCACCTCGAGCGCCGCGGCATGGCTGAAGGACCCGGCTTCGCCCTGAATGGCGACTGTCACGGTGCTCATGTGGCCTCACTGATAGTCGCAGGCCCAGCGAGCGTCAAGCAGGGCCTGGCGTCTCCCGCTTGCCTGAAAGGTCGATTCCCCGTATTTCGACGTCGTCCGGAGGGGAACCTCGGTCCCCGTCGGGCGGTTCCTGTTCTTGCCGAGCCACCCTCCCCCGTCGCTGAGGTGTCCCATGAGCGTAGCGTCGACCCTTCATCAATTCGGCGACTGGGGCTTGTTGGCGCTCCGACTCGGCGTGGGGACCGTCTTTCTGGTCCACGGCCGCGAGAAGCGCGCCATGTGGAAGTTGCAGCCTTCGGCCCAGATGCCCGCGGGAGTGCTCTCGCTCCTGAGGGTTCTCTCTATCGCGGAGCCTGTGGGCGCGCTCGCGACGCTCGCGGGCTTGCTCACGCAGGCGGCGGCGGCGGGATTCGTCCTCGTCATGCTTGGCGCGATCCGTCTGAAAGTGACCCAAATGCGCAAAGGGTTCACCGGCGAAGGAGGCTGGGAGTTCGAGTTCCTGCTCCTCGTCGGGGCGATCGCGCTGCTCTTCCTCGGCGCAGGGAAGTTCGCCCTCGACCGCCTCCTGTTCGGGATCTAGGCACACCTTTAAGGAGATCATCATGACTCACACCACCACCCCCCGTCGGGACTCGCCCGTCAGGTCGCGTAGCGCCACCGAGACGACCTCCGGCGTCGCGCGGCTCTATCCCACGAAGCACGATCTGCCGGAGGCCAATCGGCGCGAGGCGGTCGGGCTGCTCAATCAGCGGCTCGCCGAGTGCATCGACCTCCAGACCCAGTGCAAGCAGGCACACTGGAACGTGAAGGGGCCCAGCTTCATCGCGCTGCACAAGTTGTTTGACGAGATCAATGCGGCCGTCGAGGAGTACGTGGATCTCATCGCCGAGCGGGTCGTGCAGCTCGGGGGCATCGCCGAGGGCACGGTGGGGGTCGTCGTGGAGCGCTCCACGCTCATCGATTACCCTCTCGCCCTCTCGACCGGTGCGGAGCACGTGGCCGCGCTATCCGACGCGCTCGCCGCGTTCGGCCGCACGGCGCGGCTCGGCATCGAGGAGATGAACGACCTCGAGGACGCGGACAGTGCCGACATCCTGACCGAGATCTCGCGCGGCGTGGACAAATGGCTGTGGTTCGTAGAGGCGCACCAGCAGGGCACGGTTACGCCCGCCTGATGACCGAGACCCCGAAGGCGGCTGCCCTCGGCATCCATCACGTCACGGCGATCTGCGGCGATCCGCAGCGCAACCTGGATTTCTACGCCGGGCTCCTCGGGCTGCGGTTCGTGAAGCGAACCGTCAATTTCGATGACCCGCAGACCTATCACTTTTATTACGGCGACGGGCAGGGCCGCCCTGGCAGCATCTTGACCTTCTTCCCGTGGCCCGGCGCGACGCGCGGGCGCGCCGGGCCGGGGCAGGTCGCGGTCGTGTCGTTCGCCGCCGTGCCGGACGCGCTTGGGTTCTGGATCGAGCGCCTGGTGCATCACGGCATCGCTTTCGAGGGGCCCAGCACACGCGGCGTGGAGCAGGTGATCGCGTTTCGGGATCACGACGGTCTCATGCTCGAGATTGTGGCGACATCCGGTGCCCAGACACGGGCCGGGTGGACTGGCGCACCGGGCATCCCGCCCGCCCAGGCGCTCCGCGGGTTCCACAGCGTCGCGGTATGGGAGGAACGGGCCGACGCCACCGAGCGGTTGCTCGTGGGTACGCTCGGCTTCCACGAGGTCGCCGAAATCGGCGGGGCGCGCAGGCTCGCCGCCGGAGACGGCGGGCCGGGCACCCTCGTCGACATCCGCGCGGTCGGGGGCTTCCCTCCGGGGGTCGGCGGCGTGGGCACCGTGCACCATGTAGCTTGGCGCGCGGCCGACGACGCTGCCCAGCTCGAGCTGCGGGCCCGCGTGGCCGCTCTGGGGCTCGAGCCGACGCCAGTGATCGACCGACAATACTTCCACTCGGTCTACTTCCGCGAGCCCGGCGGGGTGCTGTTCGAGATCGCGACCGATCCGCCGGGGTTCGCCATCGACGAGCCGAAGGATCGGCTCGGCGAGCGACTGATGCTGCCGCCGCAGTACGAGCTGTATCGGACGCAGCTCGAGGCCGCGCTCCCACCGATCCATCTCCCGGTGCCGGCGGTCGACACGGAGCTGGTGCGCACGGTCGGCGGACCGGAGGACGTGACCCGCGAGGTGGCTGGCTTCAGCCACCGCTACCTGCCGCCGGCGGCGCGGGCGGAGCTCGCCGGCAGCACAACGCTCCTGCTGCTCCACGGGACGGGCGGGAATGAGGATGACCTCGTGCCCTTGGGGCGGGCGCTCTTGCCGGGGGCGGGGCTCTTGAGTCCTCGCGGTAAAGTGCTGGAGCGTGGGATGCCACGCTTCTTCCGCCGGCTGGCCGAGGGGGTGTTCGATCAGGAGGATCTGGAGCGACGTACCGAAGAGCTCGCCGGGTTCGTGGAGACGGCGGTGAGGACGTACGGATTGAACCGCGACGGGATCGTAGCCGTCGGCTTCTCGAACGGCGCCAACATCGCCGCGAGCTTGCTGCTGCGCCGGCCGGGTCTGTTGCGCGGTGCGGCGCTGCTCAGCCCGATGATGCCGCTTGCGCCCAATACCTTGCCCGACCTCGCGGAGACTACCGTGTTCATCGGAGCCGGCCGGACCGACTCGATCGCACCGCCCGCGCAGGCGGAGCATCTTGCCGCTCTGCTCCGACGGTCGGGGGCTGTCGTGACGGTCCACTGGGAGCCGGGCGGGCACGCGGTGACCGACGGCGAGGTCGCAGCGGCTCGGCAGTGGCTTAGGCAATCGGTCGTAGAACGCCCCCGGCAGGACCGAGCGGAGCCCGTCCCCGCCGAACGACGAATGTAACCTATCGCATGGCACTGCTCACCCCCGCCGTCGGCCCGCGCGACCACGCGTTGGGACCGGTGGACGCGCCAGTGACGCTCGTGGAGTACGGTGAGTTCGAGTGCCCGTTTTGCGGCCGTGCCTACCCCGAGCTGCAGCGCGTGCTGCGGGAGCTCGGGCCCAAGGTGCGGTTCGTGTTTCGGCACTTTCCTGTGAGCGAGCAGCACCCGCACGCCCAGCATGCCGCCGAGGTCGCGGAGGCGGCTGGCGCGCAAGGAAAGTTCTGGGAGATGCACGATCGCTTGTACCAGCGGCAGTCGGCTCTCGCGGACGACGATCTCCTGGCGTACGCGCGTGAGCTGGGGCTCGACGCGGACCGGGTGCGACGCGAGCTGACTGCACACGTACACGCGGCACGGGTGCGCGAAGACTTCTTGAGCGGCGTGCGGAGCGGTGTGAGCGGCACGCCGCGGTTCTTCATCAATGGCCGTCCCCATGAGGAGCCCGGGGACGCGACAACGCTCCGCGTCGCCCTGAGGCGGGCGCTGTAGCGAGGAGGATCGAGCTCAGCGGCGCGGATACCCTACCGTCGCCAACGTCGCGGTGATCTCGTCGAGACTTGCCGGATCGTCGATCGTGGGTGGTATCCGATACTCCTTCGCATCGGCGATCTTCTTGATCGTGCCGCGCAGGATCTTGCCGGAGCGCGTTTTCGGCAGCCGCTGGACGACGACCGCGGTCCGGAACGCCGCCACCGGGCCGATCCGCTCGCGCACCATGGTCACGAGCTCGTCGGCGATGGCGTCGGCGGGACGCCGCACGCCCGCCTTCAGGACGATGAGGCCCAGCGGGATCTCCCCCTTGATCTCGTCGGCCACACCCACGACTGCGCACTCGGCCACGTCAGGATGCGACGCGAGCACCTCTTCCATCGCTCCGGTGGAGAGCCGGTGGCCCGCGACGTTGATGATGTCGTCGGTGCGACCCATCACCCAGAGATAACCGTCCTCGTCCTTGTAGCCGGCGTCGGCCGTGAGGTAGTAGCCCGGGTACCGACTCACGTACGAGCGCACGTAGCCCTCGTCGTTGTTCCACAGCGTCGGCAGGCAGCCGGGAGGCAGCGGCAGGCGGATCACGATGTGCCCGGTCTCGCCGGCAGGCAGCTCGCGGCCGTCCTCGCCGAGGACGCGCACGTCATAGCCCGCGACGGCCTTGGCGCACGACCCCGGTTTCACCGGTAGCATCCCCAGCCCCACGCAATTCACGCCGATCGGCCAGCCGGTCTCCGTCTGCCACCAGTGGTCGATGACCGGGACGCCGAGCTGCTGCTCCGCCCAGTGCAGCGTGTCGGGATCGCACCGCTCGCCGGCGAGGAAGAACGTGCGGAACGCGCTCAGATCGTAGCGCCGGACGTGCTCCCCGGTGGGATCGTCGCGCTTGATGGCGCGGATCGCCGTCGGAGCGGTGAAAAAGACGCGCACCCGGTGCTGCGACATCACCCGCCAGAAGGCGCCGGGATCGGGCGTGCCGACCGGTTTGCCCTCGTAGAGGATGGTGGTGTTCCCGTTCAACAGCGGACCGTAGACGATGTAGGAGTGCCCGACGGCCCAGCCGAGGTCGGAGGCGGCCCAGTACACTTCGCCGGGCGCGACGCCGTAAATGTTGGGCATGGTCCACTTGAGCGCGACGGCGTGACCCCCGTTGTCGCGGACGACGCCCTTCGGCATGCCCGTCGTGCCCGACGTATAGAGGATGTAGAGCGGATCGGTCGCGGCCACCGGCACGCACTCCGCGCTTCGCGCCGCCGCCATGAGCTCCGACCAGTCATGGTCGCGCCCGGCGATCATCGGGGCGCGCTCTTCGGGCCGCTGGAGGATGATGCAGCGACGCGGCTTGACCGTGGCGAGCTCGATCGCCTTGTCGAGGAGCGGCTTGTACGGAACGACACGATTCACCTCGATGCCGCACGAAGCCGAGACGATCAGCGTCGGCTCGGCGTGACTGATGCGGGAGGCGAGCTCGTGCGAGGCGAAACCCCCGAACACGACCGAATGGATCGCCCCAATCCGCGCGCACGCCAGCATCGCGATGACCGTCTCCGGGACCATCGGCATGTAGATGATGACCCGGTGGCCCTTCCCGGCGCCCTGTCCGATCAGTGCCCCCGCGCAGCGGGCGACCTCATTCAGCAGTTCTCGATAGGTGAAGGTCCTGATGGTTCCCGTGACGGGGCTGTCGTAAACCAGAGCGGGCTGGTCAGCGCGGCCGTGCTCGACGTGCCAATCGAGCGCGTTGTAGCACGTGTTGAGCGCGCCGCCCGGGAACCAGCGGTAGAACGGGGCGCGCGAGCTGTCGAGCACGTGCTCCCATCGCTTGTACCAGTGGATGGCTTCCCCGGCGTCGGCCCAGAACCCTTCCGGGTCCTTGGCCCACCGTCCGTAGACGTCGTTCTGAGTGCTCTGCGTGGTGTTCGTAATGGCCCTCAGGTGATCAAAACTCGTAGCGCAGCCCGAGCTGCCCCTGCCGCGGGGCGAACACACCGCTCCTGCGGCTGAACAGCGCGTCTGTCTGGCGGCCGACGAAGCCCGAGTAGTTGTTCCAGTTGAAGATGTTGAACGCCTCCGCGCTCACGCTGAGCCGGCGGACGCCGCCCACCGGCACGCCCTTGGCGAGACGCAGGTCGACTGTCCGGTACATGTTGTTCCACGCCGCCACGGGCCGGATGATCCGGTTCTCGATCCCGCCCACGAAGTCGTCGTTGAAGTTGTTGTCGTGGTTCGCGTCGACGCCCGTTGTCGCCACGTAGGGCCGCGGCGCCGCGAAGATCGACACCGTCGACAGCTTGAGGCCGAACGGCAGGTCGCCGATTGCAGAGAACACGACGCGCCACCGCTCGTCGGCAGCGGTCGGCTGCATGATCAGGAATGTGGCATCGTTGTAGGGCCCGAGCCCTTCGGCCTGCGACTTGTACCAACCCACCGTGAACGCCGTGTTGAGGCGCAGCCCCGGCCGGTCGTACGTCACGCTGCCGATCAGCGCGTCAAACTTGGCGCGCCCGATGTCGTCGTACAGCGTGATGTTCCCATATGCGTTGGTCAGATTGCGGTTGCCCGTCGTCGTGTTCAGCCAGTTCGGCGTGAGCTGTACGTACAGGTGGCGCGCGTTCTGGTGAATGTAGTCCACGTTCAGCGCGATCACGTCCGTGAGCTGGTGACCGATACCGATGGAGAACTGACGGTTCTCCGGCGTTTTCATGTTGGTCTTGAGGAGGAAGATGTTCGGCACGGTGGTGCCGCCGCCGTTCAGGACGATCCGCCGCAGCGAGTCCGGGTCGGTGGTGCCGGGATTCTGGAAGTCGTAGGTGCGCCAGCCCGCCGACACCTTCTCGTTGAACGCCATGAACGTGGTGATCCGGTCGTACATGATGCCGGCGCCACCGCGCAAGAACGTACGGCCATTGTCGAGCACGTCCCACGAGAAGGCGACGCGCGGCCCCAGGTTGTTGAGATCGTTCTTGCGGTGCCCCGTGTTGAGGAAGTTCGTGAGCAGCGGGATCGCCTGCAGCGTCGGGTCGCTCGCCCACGGCACGGTGAAGTCGTTGTCCAGCGTGTTGATCTCGGCGTCGTAGCGCAGGCCAGCCGTGATCTGGAGGTTGCGCCGCGCCTGCCACTGATCCTGGATGTAGGCCCCCGTGCTCCAACCGTTGGTGATAGCCCGGGCATCCTCGTCCGAATTGGGATTGAAGAAGCCGACGCCGATGCGGCCCAGGAGCGGGGAAGAGCTCGAATCGAATTGGAATTGGAAAAGGCCGTCCCGGTTGCTGGGTTGCCAGGCGTTCGTGTGGACGCGGGCCAGTTCCACGCCGCCGGTGAGAATGTGATGGCCGTCGCCCAGCGTGTGTGTAACACGGTCGATCAGTCGAACGTGCGTTTCCTTGAGCACGAGCGGGAAGCCCGCGGTGCCGAATTGGATGCCGGGGTACCGCATGGCGACCCCGGGCTCGAGCGGCGACTCGTTGTGGCTCCAAGACAGCAGGTTTAGGGACAGCTCGTTGACGAATCCCGAGCTGGGCGTGTACGTGTCCCGGAGCTGCACGCTGTGGACCCAATACTTGGCTTTGATACCGGCGTCATGCGCGCCGATCGCGCCGAAGCTCGCGCCACTGCCGAAGTCCGTTTCACTGTTGTAGTAGCGGGTAGCCCAGGTCGCGTCCAGCGTGTGCGCGGCACCGCGTGACGCGGTGAGCCGCACGACCGCAGTGTGATTCTTGGTTGGCGCCTTGAAGGTGCCGGCGAAGGTGTCCCAGAAGCCGGGGTTGTAGGGAGGGCGCCCGGGCACGACGCTGATGCCATCGTTAATGCTCTGCCCCTCGTAGCTGACGGCGAAGAACAGCTTATCGCGCGTGATGGGGCCCCGCAGGTTGAAGCCGAACTGGGCGCGGGTGTAGTCCGGGATCGAGAAGGTGCTGGGGCTCGCGGTCCGGCGCTCCCGCTGGATGAGGTCGAGCGCCTTGAGGGCGTTGGTCTGCCCATAGCCGAAGATGGACCCGTGGAAGTCGTTGGTGCCGCGCTGCGTCACCGCGCTGATGACAAAAGACGCCCCGCGCGTGTACTGGGCGTCGTACGGGTTCAGGTGGACGCGGAACTCGCGCATCGCCTCCTGCGGCAGCGGCGAGCCGGTCTGGGGGATCCCGACGAGGTTGCCGTTGAAGAAGCTTTTCCACTCGGCGCCGTCCAGGTAGAAGTTCCAGAAGCGCAGGTCCGGCAGTGGGCCGGAGGAAGGCAGTGAGCGGCCAGCCGTGGGCGCGAAGGTCCTCACCCCCGGCACGATCGCCGCCAGGTTCATCGTGTTGCGCGTGTTGAGGGGCAGGTTGATGATCTCGTTGGTCACGACCAGCGCCGAGACGTCGTTGCGCTGCACCTCGAAGCTGGGCTCCCGCTGGTGCGTGACCTCCACACCCTCCAGGGCCACGGCCGCCTCCTGGAGCTGGAAGTCGAGCGTCGCGTGCTGGCCCACCAGCAGCTCGATGTCGCGCTCCTGCGCCCCGTAGCCCAGCAGGCGCAGACTGACGTGGTAGGCACCGGGCGGCAACCCGACGATGGTGTACGTGCCCTGCGGCGACGTGACGGCGCTGCGCTGCTGCCCGGTCTCACGGTTCGACACGGTGACCTGCGCGGCGACAAGCGACGCACCGCTCGCTCCGGTGACGCGACCCTGCAGGTTGACCGTGTTCTGCGCGAGCAGTCCGGCGGCGCCGGCGACGAGCCATCCGGCGGCCAGCAGCACGGCGCGGAGTCGGTGAGCCAGTCGAGACAACATCGGACGATCCTCCTGGTAATGACCTGTGAGGTCAGCGGTGGTGACTCCGCCGGAACTCGAGAACGTACGCCCCACCGGCCGGCAGGTCCAGCGTGATCGGCACGATACCGCTCGAGAACTCACCGAACGGACGACGCCCGCGCTCGTCGATCCGCTCGATCTGCCCGCCGCTCGCGAGACCGTAGGCGGCCGGGTCGAAGGCGAAGGAGACGGACATCGGCTGGTCGACGATGCTCGCCACAGCGATCGCGACGCTGCCGTCTGCCGCGCGCCACGCCCCGGCGATCGCCGCCGGGTACTGCGCCGTCGACACCGTAGGCCCCCCGCGCCGCGCCGCGTAGATCGACACGCGCGAGAGATCCACGTCGACCGACGGTACGTGCAGCTCCGGCGGCCGCAGGAACGTGCCGTACAGCAGATAGTCCAGTGCCCGGGCGCGGATGCGAGCCAGGCGCATCATATAGGCCGTCTCCTCCGGCCGGTCGGCCAGCTGCGAGGCGCGGAAATTCGCGATCGTCGGCTGTAATCCCCAGACGAAGGACCGCGCCTGCTCCAGATAGAACTGCCGGCGGAAGCGCGTGTCCAGCAACGCGAGCGGCTCGGCCGGCGCGAACTGCGCGGGCCACAGCTCGTCATAGGGCGGCATGACGAGCGACGAGTAGTTGCCGTACGTCACGCCATAGGCGTGGTAAACCGCCTGGAAGAATGGAATCGGCTCCCACCCGCTGGCGGGGTCGCTGTAGCGCTCCTGGCTGACCTGGAGGGTGAGCATGAGGTCCAGCTCCGGCAGCCAGGGCTCGCCGGCGCCCTCGCCCGCGAGCAGGACCGGCCGCCCCGGCCGGGCGGTCGCCCGGATCTGCGCCGCCAGGGCGTGGAATCCGCCCATCCAGTAGTTCCCGCCGCCGACGGGATGTCCGTGCGTCGAGTCCCAGCACACGAGCGACTGGACCGACTGGTCCATATAGATCCCATCCACCCCGTACTGGTCCAACACGGTGTCCGCGATCCCAGCGTACTTAGCGCGCCAGAACGGTGTGGTCACGTCCATGGTGGCGCACGGCTGCGGATCGAACGTGTTGTAGGTCTCCTCGCGCACCCGGCCGTCCTTCTCCTTCACCGCCCAGCGTGCGGCGTGCTCGCTCATCCAGCTCGGCGTGCCGGTGCACCAGAGCCGTTGGTTCATGTAGACCATGGCATGGCTCCCGGCGGCGTGGGTCGCTGCTACGCCAGCACGAAACGAATCGACTCCCTCCCGCGGCGGGAGGTAATCGGGGAAGCTCGTGTCGTACGGGCCGTGGTGCCACCAATGCCAGTAGATGTTGACGGGAAGGCCGAGGGCACGCTGCAGCGCGAGCGCCGGCGGCCCCACGCCGGGCGAGCGGCCGCGGTTCCAGACCCACATGCCGGTCCGAAGCAGCCATTCCGGGACGCGGCCCCGGGAGAGCCGGCTCTCCCGCGCCCAGCGTTGGCGCGTGGCCCACGCGCGGTAGCGCTCGGCGACCGTGA
>DATHGL010000011.1:0-2037 GCA_035317625.1 Gemmatimonadales bacterium
CGAAGGGGTATGGCGTGGGGTACGCCCCGAATCACAACGGCCCCCGGAGTCACCTCCGGAGGCCGTTTCGTGTTCGGAGTGTCTGGCTGGCGAGGAAGGATTCGAACCTTCGATCTCCTGATCCAGAGTCTGTTGCTCGGAATCAGCCTCGCGAGCCGCCATTTGAGCGTGCGGCGGGCCTCTGTCGGCCGCCGAATCGGGGTGAGTCAGATGCTCATCCCGAAATGAGTCAGATGCTCATTCCGAAACGGAAAGAGTCTGTTGCCCTATCTGGGCGAGTGGATTCTACCCCGACCCGCTCGGTACTTCATTCTGGGGCACTTCAGATCGTCACGATCGTTCGACCTGCACGACGACTTTGCCGCGGCGGCGCGCTGTCCGCCCGTATTCGTAGGCAGCCGCGGCGTCTTCAAGGGGGAACACCTCCGCCACCTCGACGCGTAGCCTGCCGTCATCCACGAGCCGGGCGAGCTCGATGAGCTGCGAGCGCTCGGGCTCGACGATGAAGAATCGAGCGCTCAGGTCGCGCCCTTCCGGCAGCGTCACCGCAGGCGGGCCAGCGAGGCTGATCAAGCTGCCACCGTCGTTCAGCACGCCAAGCGATGCCTCGGCGGTCCTCCCTCCGATCGGGTCGAGCACGACGTCGACGTCGCTGACGACCTCCTCGAACGGAGTGGCCTTGTAGTCGATCACCACATCAGCACCGAGCGAGCGCACGTACTCGATGTCCCCGGCCGAGGCAGTCGCCGTTACTCGAGCGCCGAGCGCCTTCGCGATCTGGACGGCGAAGGCGCCGACCCCACCGGCTCCTCCATGCACGAGCACGTGGTTCCCGGGATGGACGTGCGCCTGCTCGGTGAACGCCTGCCAGGCCGTCAACGCCGACAACGGCAACGCCGCCGTCCGACTGTGATCGAGTGTGACGGGCTTCGGCGCCAGGTCACGAGCCCGCACCGCCACGTAGTCCGCAGCCGCCCCGTCGTGATCGAACGGGACCAGTCCAAATACCTCCTCGCCGGCGACGACGTGGGTGACGCCGTGCCCCAGCTCTTCGACGACGCCCGAGACCTCGTGGGATGGGATCGTCGGGGTACGGTCGTGACCCTGGCGGTCGACCCATGTCTCGCTCCACTCCAACTCCGTAGGTGTGATTCCTGCCGCGTGGACCCGGATCAATGCCTCGCCGGCTCGCGGCTCCGGCTTCGGGGCATCCTCGAGCCGCAGCTGTTCGGCCCCGCCGCGAGCATGCGCCCGCACGGCACGCATGGTTGACATCGACGCACCTCCTTCCCATCCGAGTCGATCATGCGGCTCGCGCCTTGACGCCGTCCACCGGCCTCACCAATGAAGACGCGTCCGCGTCCTCGGGCGATTGCGATTGGTCCACACGTCATTTGGAAGTCGGCGAGCGTGAGTCGGCAGTCGCTGCCAGCCGTGGTCGAGTCGTCTGGCAGCGCCGTGTACTGTGATCTCCGCGGGAGCCCGTCCACCCCGATTGTCGGCTCTAGGATCGGCCGCAGGTGACAGCCATGCTACGGATGAAGGCCGCCGGCATCGACGCATTCGGCGGCGAGGTGCAGTTGCTGGAACTCGCCGCACCGGCGGCGCCCGCCCCGGACGAGGTCGTGATCTCGGTACGCGCAGCCGGGGTCGGGAACTGGGACGAGATCGTCCGGGTCGGCGGCTGGGACGTCGGACGTCGGCCGCCGCTCGCCCTTGGGGTTGAAGCAGCTGGGGTCGTTGCCGCGGCCGGCGAGGACGTGACGAGCCTCGCACCGGGCGACGAGGTGCTCACCCACCCACTGCCGCTGCGACACCAGGGCGCGTGGGCGGAGCGGCTCGTCGCTCCGGCCGCACTCGTCGCGCGGAAGCCGGCCGCCGTCCCTTGGGCGGCCGCGGCCGCCTTCGCGGTGCCGGCACTCACCGCTGATCAGGCTCTCACGGAGGCCGCCCCTGTCCGGCCAGGGGAGTGGCTCCTCGTCCACGGCGCCGGCGGCGTCACCGGCGAGCTCGCCGTCCAGCTCGCGGTAACGCGGG
>DATHGL010000012.1:0-3645 GCA_035317625.1 Gemmatimonadales bacterium
CGTCACGATCCGGGCCGACCCCCCCGACCATTGGAGCGTCGTGGCCCGCACCGGAGTGCTGCGGCCCACCCTGGGCGGAG
Organism: Gemmatimonadales bacterium; assembly: GCA_035317625.1. Lineage (GTDB taxonomy): Bacteria > Gemmatimonadota > Gemmatimonadetes > Gemmatimonadales > GWC2-71-9 > AG41. The sequence goes on from DATHGL010000012.1 coordinate 81, forward strand.
CAGGGTGGGGGAGCGAGGTCCTGGCGACCTACGCGGTCTGCCCGCTGTGCCACTACCGCCAGGACTTCGCGGGGAAACCGGCTACGCTGAAGTGCGTGCGCTGCGGCGCGGACTCGCCGGTGGATTGGACCGAAACGTGTTAGACGTTCCACGTTGCCCGAAAATGCCGGGCTCTTGCAGCTTGATATATAGTTAGTATATTAACCGTCAATATATTAACTATCATCACGCCTCGCCTGCCTGTGCACACTCACAACGTGGAACGTGGAACGTGGAACGTGGAACGTGGAACGAGCAACGTGCACCGTGTAACGGGACCGACATGACCGATCGCTCCGAGCTCGCCCTCCAGCTGACCGCTGCCCTCGTCGCCGCCCATGCGGCCGTGCAGCGCGCCGGCGACCGTGCCTTCCGTGCGTACGGCCTCTCACACCGGGCGCACGCCGCGCTCGTGGCGGTGGACTTGGGCGGCCCGGACGGGGCTCGCCCCAAGGAGATCGCTGTCGAGCTCCACGTCTCGCGCGCCGCCGCGACGACGTTCATCCAACGGCTCGAGACCAAGGGGCTGGTCGAGACCACGCCGGACTCGGAGGACGACCGGGGCGTGCGTGTGACGCTCACGCGCCGCGGCCTGGAGGTGCTGCTCCGCGCCGGCCAGCTCGAGCGCCGCCTCGCAGCCCGGGCGATCGAGGGGTTGCCCGCCTCGAGCCTCGCTCGGACCGTCCACCTGCTGGAGGAATTCCAGCTGCGGTTGGAGGAGAAGCAGATCGGGATCGTCCACTGAGGGTGGTTTACACGTGTGCGTATCTTTATGCATGAGGTCCGCGCGCCGGCAGGGCGTTCGACGGAGCAGACACTACACTTGAAGTCGACCGCGTAGTGGGCCCCTCGCCAATCACTTAACATGAACGCCCGCGACCGCTCAGATGCCCGCCGGGGGCGCACTGCCCCGCCGGTTGGGCGGTGGAGTTTTCCACAGGTGGCGAATCCACCGGGAATGTTGAAAACTGACCGCACGGAAAGGAGCGGGGTCTGATCCGACGTACCAAGATCGTCGCGACGCTGGGGCCCGCGACGGGGACAGCGGAGCGCATCGCCGGGTTGATCGCCGCCGGCGCGAACGTCATCCGGGTGAACGCATCGCACGGTACGGCGGAACTGCGGGCGGATTGGATCGCCGCCGTGCGGCGAGCCGCCGACGCCGCCGACGTGGCCGTGGCGGTGCTCGTGGATCTCCAGGGCCCGCGGATCCGGGTCGGCAAGCTCGCCGCGCCCCGCGTGCTCCGCCCCGGGGAAACGGTCGTCTTCGCACCCGAGGACGTCGCGCGCGGGGACGAGTTGCCGACCACCTATGCCGACCTCGCCGTCGACGTGCGGCCGGGCGCCAGGATCCTGCTCGACGACGGGTTGCTCTCGGTGGAGGTGACGGGCATCGTCCCACCGCGCGTCGAGGGCCGGGTGGTGGACGGGGGAACGCTCACCTCGAACAAGGGGATGAACCTCCCGGGGCTGCACGTCTCGGCGCCCGCCCTCACGGACAAGGATCGCATCGATGCGGCCGACGCCGTCACGGCGGGGGCCGATTACCTCGGGCTCTCGTTCGTCCGCCGGGCGGAGGACCTGGCCGAGCTGCGTGCGCTCGTCCCACCCGAGGTGAAGCTCGTGGCGAAGATCGAGAAGGCCACCGCGCTCGACGACCTGCCGCGCATCCTCGAGGCCTGCGACGCGGTGATGGTCGCGCGTGGCGACCTCGGGGTGGAGCTGCCGTTCGAGGAAGTGCCGGTGGTCCAGAAGCACCTCATCCGCGAGGCGAACCGCCACGGCAAGCCGGTGATTACCGCGACACAAATGCTCGAGTCGATGGTGCACAACCCGCGCCCGACCCGCGCCGAGGCCTCGGACGTCGCGAATGCGATCCTCGACGGAACCGACGCCGTCATGCTCTCGGCCGAGACCGCGATGGGGGACTATCCGTACGAGGCGGTGGGGGCGATGGATCGGATCATCCGCGAGATGGAGCGCCCGGGCGTCGCGGCCGGGATGGGGGCGGGTCGGGACGAGCGCCGCTCGGTGAAGGGGGAGACCGTCTCCGTCGAAGACGCGATCGCGCTCGGCACGAGCGCGGTGGCGCGGATGCTCCAGACGCCGCTCATCGTGACGCTCACGTCGGGCGGGTTCACCTCCCGCAAGGTGGCCGCGCTCCGTACGCCGGTCCCGATCCTCGCCGTGACCACCCAGCCCGTGACGTACCGTCAACTGGCGCTGGTGTGGGGCGTGACGCCGGTGGTGGTCGATCGGGTCCCGGGGTACGACGCCATGCTCGCCGTGGTACGCGACCTGATTCTGCGGCGGGGCTACGCGCGCGCCGGCGATCGCATCGTCATGACCGCCGGCGTGCCGTGGGAGGTCTCCGGGACCACGAACCTGCTCAAGGTCGAGGTCGTGTGACGTGAGGCTGGTGTTCCTCGGCACGGGCACGTCGTACGGGGTGCCGCAGATCGGGTGCGGCTGCCGGACGTGTACGTCCGCCGACCCGCGTGACCGGCGCACGCGGACGGCGGCGCTGATCGAGTCGCAGGGCCGGCGCTTGCTCATCGACACGCCGCCCGAGCTGCGGCTGCAGCTCGTCGCGGCGGGCGTCGGGTCGATCGACGCGGTGCTGTTCACGCACGCCCACGCCGACCATGTGCACGGCATCGACGACCTCCGGGCCTTCTCGGCGGCTCGGCAACCGGCGCCGCTGGCCGTGTACGGCTCGGCGGACACGCTCACCGAGCTGGAGCGTCGCTTCGACTACATCTTCGACGGCAGGCCCGCCCATCCGGGGACCAGCAAGCCGGAGCTCGTCGGGCGTTCGCTCGAGCCGGACCGCGAAACGGAGATCGCCGGGATGCCCGTGCGCGCCCTCGCGCTGCCGCACGGCGACCGCACGGTGCTCGGGTATCGCGTCGGGCCGATCGCGTACCTCACGGACGCGAAAGCGATTCCGGAGGCGGCGCTCGCCAGGCTGGCGGGGCTCGAGGTGCTGGTGCTGAACGCGCTGCTGCCGCGCCCGCACCCGCTGCACCTCTCGATTCCGGAGGCCGTGGCTGCGGCGCAGCAGATCGGCGCGCGACAAACGTTCCTCACGCACCTGACGCACGCGACGCCGCACGCGGAGCTCGCGGCAAGTCTGCCGGCGGGCGTCGCGCCGGCCCACGACGGGCTGGTCATCGAGGTGGGCGCGATCTAGATTCGTCGCGAGGAGGATCACCCGGCATGGCCAGCGCACCTGAGACGACGCTGCAGCGGTTTGAGAACCCGGCCGTGCGCCAGAGCTCGGCGCTGGACGAGCTGGTGCGGCGGGCCGTGTTCGGCGCGTCGGAGGAGCGCGAGCAGGCGCGCTGGCTGATCTGGGAGATCGGGCAGCGAGCGGGGGTACGCCCCGCGTCGATCCACGAGCTCTACCTCGCGCGGGGCCGGGGGGAGGTCCGCCCGTTCACGACCCCCGCGATGAACATCCGCGTCCTTTCGTACGACTCCGCGCGCGCCGTCTTCCGGGCCGCTCTGCGGCTCGACGTGGGTG
>DATHGL010000013.1:0-7272 GCA_035317625.1 Gemmatimonadales bacterium
AGGTCGCCTATGCCATCGGCGTCGCGCAACCCGTCTCGATCATGATCGAAACGTTCGGCACGGGCGTCGTGCCGGACGAAGCCATCGAGGCCGCGGTGCGCGAGGTGTTCGACCTCACGCCGCTCGGCATCAACAAGGCGCTGAACCTGCGCCATCCGATCTACCGCGCCACCGCTGCCTACGGCCACTTCGGTCGCGCGCCCGAGCGCCGACGGTACGTGGACAAGGACGTGGATCGGGAAGTCGACCTGTTCACCTGGGAGCAGGCCAACCGCGTGGAGGACCTGCGGCTCGCCGTGCAACGCTCTGCGCATCAGGCCACCAAGAGAGTGACCGCATGACCACGACGGCCCGGACCGCCGCCTCCGATATCAAAGACCTGGGCCTCGCGGCCGAGGGACGCCGCCGCACCGAATGGGCGGAGCGGTCCATGCCGGTGCTGCGCCTGCTCCGGGAGCGCTTCACGCGGGAGCGCCCGCTCGCCGGGCGGCGTCTCTCCGCCTGCCTGCATGTCACGACGGAGACCGCCAACCTCGCGGTCACCCTGCAGGCCGGCGGGGCGGACGTGGCGCTGTGCGCGTCGAACCCGTTGTCCACCCAGGACGACGTCGCGGCCCATCTCGTGAAAGATCATGGGATCAAGGTGTTCGCGATCAAGGGCGAGAACCACACGTCCTATTACGAGCATATCCGCGCGGCGCTGGCCCACCGCCCGGACATCACCATGGACGACGGGGCGGACCTGGTCGGCGCGCTCCACATGATCGCGCTCAACCGGCTGGACGACCTCGCGCCGCCGGTCCGCAAATGGGTGGAGACGCTCTCCGGGGCCGACCGCCAGGCGCTCGTCGCCGGCGTGGCGGGCTCGACCGAGGAAACCACGACCGGCGTGATCCGACTGAAGGCCATGGCGCGAGACGGCGTGCTGCAGTTCCCGGTGATCGCGGTGAACGATTCCGATACGAAGCATCTGTTCGATAACCGCTACGGCACCGGGCAATCGACACTCGACGGGATCCTGCGCGCCACGAACCTCCTCATGGCCGGGAGCACGGTGGTGGTGGCGGGGTACGGGTGGTGCGGACGCGGGTTCGCCCTGCGAGCCCGCGGGGCGGGGGCGAACGTGGTCGTGACCGAGATCGATCCGCTCAAGGCGCTCGAGGCGCAGATGGACGGGTATCGGGTCCTGCCGATGGCGGACGCCGCGCGGATCGGGGACGTGTTCGTGACCCTGACCGGGAACACGCACGTGATCCGGGTGGAGCACATGCGCGCCATGAAGGACGGCGCGGTGCTCGCGAACTCGGGCCACTTCAACGTGGAGATCGACCTGGACGGCCTCAAGCAGGCGGCCCAGGGGCCGACCGCGGTGCGCGAGTTCGTGAACGAGTGGTGGCTCGACAAGAAGCGCATCTTCGTCCTGGCGGACGGCCGGCTCATCAATCTGGCCGCCGCCGAGGGCCACCCGGCGAGCGTCATGGACATGTCGTTCGCGAATCAGGCCCTCGCCGCCGAGCACGTGGTGAAGCACGCCGCCGAGCTCGGGAAGGATGTGCACCGGATCCCGCGGGATCTGGATGCCGAGATTGCGCGCCTCAAGCTCGCCGCGATGGGGGTCGCCATCGATACCCTCACCCCCGAGCAGCAGAAGTATCTCGCATCGTGGGAGATGGGGACCTGAGCGCGAACCAGGTCCAGGTTCGGGTCGCACATCTGGGGCTCGATCGCACGACCAATACGCCGGTCGTCATCCTGCAGGAGCAGGAAGGGGAGCGGGTGCTCCCCATCTGGATCGGCCCCGCCGAGGCGAGTGCGATCGCCATGGAGCTGGCCGGCGTCAAGTTTGCGCGACCGCTCACCCACGATCTCCTCAAGCAGGTGATCCTTGGCTTGGGGGCGGAGCTCCGCAAGGTCATCATCACCCAGGTGAAGGACAACACCTACTACGCCGAGCTGCACGTGTACCGCGGGGATGCCGTGATCCAGATCGATGCCCGGCCGTCTGATTCGATCGCGGTCGCGCTGCGGCTCAAGGCGCCGATCTTCACGAGCGAGAGCCTGCTCGCGCTCACCTCGGTCGAGACGGGGGAGCCCGGTGGCGAATCGGGCGCCGGCCCGCTCGATCCGGAGGCCCTGAAGACCTACCTCCAAAACCTCGATCCTGAAGACTTCGGGAAGTTCACTCCGTAGCGCTGCGTTGCTGCTCTGCCTGGTGGGTGGGGGCGGCGGCGCGCTCGAGGCACAGCGAGTGGCGGTCAGCGGCCGGATCGTGTACGGCCCCGCCGGCCGGCCCCTGGCGCGCACCTGGGTCGTGCTGCACGCGGTATCGAGCGGCGGCGGCGGCGGCCAGCCGATCGACTCGACCCGCACGGACGGCGCCGGGGCGTATACCCTGATCATCCGACGTCCCGACTCGAGCGCCATCTATGTAGTGTCGAGCTGGCGCGCGGGGATCGTCTACTTCTCGGAGCCGGTCGTGCCGGCCGGCGGCGCGACCGCCACCCTGCGTCCGCTGTACGTCTACGACACGAGCTCCGTCGGGCCGGCGGTGCGGGTGGCGCGTCGCCTGGTCACGGTCGCGAAGGTCAAACGCGACGGCACACGCGACGTCCTCGAGCTGGTGGAGCTCGAAAATCCCGGCGTGGCGACGCGCGTCGCCCGCGACACCCTGCGGCCCACGTGGGCCGGCGCCATTCCGTCGGTCGCCATCCAGTTCCAAGTGGGGCAGGGCGACGTCTCGCCGCAGGCGGTGACGCTGCGCGGCGACTCGGTCGCCGTGTATGGTCCGCTGCCGCCCCGCGAGCGCAAGCAGCTGAGCTACACCTACGTGCTCCCCGCGACGGTGCGCCGGTTGAGCCTGCCGATCGACCAGCCGACCGCGGAGGTGGACCTGTTGCTCGAAGACACCGCCGCGGTCGTGGCGGCCGGGACACTCGATTCACTCGGACACGAGGCCATCGAAGGCCGGCGGTTCGCGCGTTACCGCACTCCGCCGCTCGCGGCCGGCGCCCCACTCACGATCGCGTTCCCGGAGCGGCCGCTCGCGCCCGAGGCGTTGGTCCCGTTCATCGTAGGGATCGTGGCGCTGGCGCTGGTGGTGGGCTTCGTAGTTGCGCTGCGACGAAAACCGCGATAGACTGACTCTGTCGTTACAAGCGAATGGGGATTCACGGAAGCCGGTGCGAGTCCGGCGCGGCCCCGCCACTGTGACGGGCATGTTGTAGCGGCTCCACGCCACTGGGTGTCATCGCCCGGGAAGGCCAGCCGCTCGCCCGAAGCCAGGAGACGTCTCCGTTCGCGCCACCTGTAGATCCCTCGCGGGAGGGATGGTGGCGCTGCGCACACGGCGCAGGCGCTCGCCCATCTCCGCACCGTCGGGGGTGGGTTTTTTGCCATGCGCCATTGGGCACAGCGCACCCACCTCGCAGGTCTCGTCGCGCTGACCGTCACGGCCTGCGCGCGGGGAGAGCATGTCCCGGCCCGGGGCGACGTCGCCGTCACCGATGACGCCGGTCGCCGGGTGACGCTGGCCGCGCCCGCCCGGCGCATCGTGTCGCTCCTGCCCTCGTTCACGGAATTGTTGTTCGCGATCGGCGCGGGCGACCGGCTCGTGGGCCGCACCGCGTGGTGTGACTATCCGCCCGAGGCGGTCGCGGTCCCGAGCGTCGGTGACGGCATGCCACCCAGCGTCGAGGCCGTGGCGGCCAGACGGCCGGATCTCGTCGTGCTGTATCGTTCCGGACCGAACGTCACGGCGGCCGACCAGTTCGAGCGGCTTGGCATCCGGACGGTCCTCCTCGATCTCAACCTGCTCGAGCAGCTGGGTCCCGCGGCGCGGCGGCTCGGCCGGCTCACCGGGCACGAGCAGACAGGCGACTCGCTCGCGGCCGTGATGGACAGCCTTGCCGCCGAGCCCCCAATCCCCAGCACCCGGTCCCTCGTGTTCATCGTCTGGGACAACCCACCGATCGTCATCGGCGGGGGGAGCTATCTCGACCACCTCGCCGCGCTCGCCGGGGCGCGCAACGTGTTCCACGACGTCGGCTCACCCTCTGCTCAAGTCGCGATCGAAACGATCGCGGCGCGCGACCCCGATGTCATCGCGGTCCTGTCGGACCGTGCCGTGGCGCCGCGCTATGCCACCCGACCCGAGTGGCGGGCGGTGCGCGCCGTCCGGAACGGGCGGTTTCTTTTTCTTCCGGGGCAGCTCTTCGGGCGTCCCGGGCCGCGCATCACGGAGGCGGTGCGGGAGCTCCGGCAGCGCCTTCAGGGCGGGCCATGAACTACGTGCTCCTCGCCGGTGCCGCTCTCACGACGCTCGTTGTGTCGCTCCTCGTCGGCCCCGCGAACGTGCCGCTCGGCGACGTGCTGGCCTCGCCCATCGTCTGGCAGCTCCGGCTCCCGCGCGCGGTGCTCGCGTTTCTCGTGGGTGGCGCGCTCGGCGTCTCGGGCGTCGGGCTCCAGGCCCTGGTGAGGAACCCGCTCGCGGACCCGTTCCTGCTCGGCCTCTCGGGTGGCGCGGGGCTGGGCGCGGTCGTCGCCATCGCCCTCCATCTCCCGGGCCCGTGGGCCCTCCCGCTCGCGGCGTTCGTGGGGGCGGTCGGCGCGATGGCGCTGGTATATCGCCTGGGTCTCATGGGCGGGGCGGAACTCGATCCGCGGATCCTGCTCCTGGGGGGTGTCGCCGTGGGTGCATTTGCGGCCGCCGTCACGACCGCCCTGGTCTCGCTCGCGGAAGCCACGGAGCTCCGGAACGCATTCCTGTGGCTCTGGGGCGGGTTCTCGGGGGCATCGTGGACCACGGTGCTCGTGTTCTTGGTGTACGCACCGCTGCCGCTGGTCGTCCTCGCCGCGCTCGCGCGGCCGCTCGACCTGCTCGTCCTGGGCGAGGAGCCCGCGCAGTACCTCGGTGCGGACGTGCGGCGGCTCAAGCGCCTGGTCTATCTGTCGGCATCGCTCTTGACGGCCGCCGCGGTCGCGGTGGCGGGCGTGATCGGCTTTGTCGGGCTGATCGTGCCGCACGTCTGCCGCCTCCTGTGGGGTCGGCTCCACCGCACCCTGTTCCCTACCGCGTTTCTCACGGGCGGGATCCTCCTGGCCGCGGCCGACACGCTGGCGCGCACCGTGGTGGCGCCGCGCGAGCTGCCCGTGGGCATCGTGACCGCCCTCGTGGGCGTCCCGCTGTTCGGCTTCCTGCTCCGCCGATGGACCGTGAGCTGATCGTCGCCGTCGGCGACCTCACGTGTCGTTACGCGGGCGCCCCGCGCGATGCGCTCCGGGGCGTCTCGCTCGACGTGCGGGCGGGCGAGTTTCACGCCCTGCTCGGGCCCAACGGCAGCGGGAAGACCACCTTGCTGCGCGCCGCACTCGGTCTCGTCCGACCCGTCGCAGGACGTGCGGAGATCCTTGGCCGCCCGGCGGGCGAGTGGTCGCGCCGAGATCTCGCGCGTGTCGTGGGCGTCGTGCCGCAGCGCGAGGAGAACCTGTTCCCGCAGCGCGTACACGAGACGGTCCTCCTGGGCCGATACCCGCACCTCTCGCTCTTCGGCGGCGTGCGGGCGGCGGACGGAGCGGCGGTCGAGCGGGCGCTGATCGCCTGCGATGCGGTGGACCTGGCGGACCGATGGCTCTGGACGCTTTCGGGGGGTGAGTACCAGCGCGTCCGGCTCGCGCGCGCCCTGGCCCAGGAGCCTCGGCTCCTCGTGCTCGACGAGCCCACGACGTCGCTCGACCTGCGGCACGAAATGGAGCTGTTCGAGCTGGTGCGCGACCTCGTGGACGGGCAGGGGCTCGCCGCGCTCATGATCACCCACCACGTCAACCTGGCGGCGCGCTTTGCCGACCAGGTCCTGATCCTCGCCGAGGGGCGGGCCGTGGCACGCGGCGCGCCAGCGGATGTGCTGACGCGGGAGACGGTGGAGCGCGTGTTTTCCTGGCCGGTCGCGATCGAGCCGTTCGATGGTCGCCCCCAGATGATCCCGCTGCGTCGGCACCCATCCTGATCCGGAGTCCTTCATGCGCCACGCCCTCGTCCTGCGTCTGAGCTTGCTTCCTTGGCTCGCTGCGCCTATCGCTGTCTCGGCCCAGGCGCCCGACACGGTCGTGCTGAACCCGGTGGTCGTGACGGCCACTCGGTTCCCACGGTCGGCCTCTGGCGTGTCCGCTGCGGTCACCGTACTGCGGAGGGAGGAGCTCCGCGCGCAGGGGATCCACACCGTGTTCGAGGCGCTGCGGGATGTCCCCGGGGCGGCGGTCGTGCAAACCGGCTCCTTCGGCGGCCAGACCTCCCTGTTCCTGCGGGGCGGGCAGAGCAACTACGTCAAAGTCTTGGTTGACGGCGTCCCAGTGAACCAACCCGGCGGTTCATTCGATTTCGCGAACCTGACAACCGACAACGTCGAGCGGATCGAAGTGGTGCGCGGCCCGGCCAGTGTGCTGTACGGTTCCGATGCTGTCACCGGTGTCGTCCAGATCTTCACACGGCGCGGAACCGGCGCAAGCCGTGCCGAGACGAGCGTGCGGGGCGGCACGTACGGGACGCTTGGGTTGGACGCCGAAACTTCCGGCGGTAGTCGAGTGGCGAGTTACTCCATCTCGATATCGCGCTTCGCGAGCGGCGGGATGTATGCCTTCAACAATCAGTATCACAACTCCGTGTTCTCGGGTCTTGCGCGGGTCGCGCCGAATGACCGAACTGACGCGACGCTCACGCTCCGGTATGGCGACAATGCGTTTCACTTTCCGACCAACGGCGCGGGAGTGCCCCTCGACCACAACCAGTTCGGCTACGGGAGCGGACCCACCCTGGGGCTCGACCTGGGGCACTACTTCACCAGGCGGTTCGAGGCGCGCTTGCTCCTCGCCACCAACGAGACCAATGGCGGGTTCGACAACAGGCCCGACAGTACTGCGGATAGCTCCCGATTTCAGAATCTCGACGACGTGCGGCGCTCCAGCGCCGACCTTCGCGCGAATCTGTACTTGGCCTCGGGCCCCGTCGTGACGGTGGGGACGGCCCTCGAGCAGGAGCATGAGCGCAGCTTCAACGTCTGCCAGTCCTCATTTGGCGACTGCAGCACGCTACCGATCGACTCGGCGCGCTGGAACGCCGCCGTCTATGCGCAGGCCGTGACCGACGCCGGCCGCCGCATCGTCCTGACGACGGGCGTGCGATTGGAAGACAACCAACGCTTCGGCACCTATGTCACGTACCGTCTGGGCGCGGTGTATCGGCTCGCGGGCGGGACGCGCGTCCGGGCGACCGCTGGGACC
>DATHGL010000014.1:0-2973 GCA_035317625.1 Gemmatimonadales bacterium
CCCGCGCAGTTGGAAGTGATCGTCGCTGTCGACCGGAGGACGACGTCGGATCTCGTCGACGCCGCCTTCCCGGCTCGGAGCGGGGTCCGATACGTCTGGGGTGACGAGCCTGGTGGCAAGGCGGCGACGCTCAACGCGGGCGTGAGGGCGGCGTTGGGCGACGTCATCGTGTTCACCGACACGAGTCAGCGCTTTCACCCGGGAGCGATCGGGGCTCTCGTGGACGCGCTGCGTGAGCCCGCCATGGGTGCCGCGTCGGGAAGTCTGGAGTTGCGGGCGAGCGATGCGCCGTCCCTGGCCGCACTGTATTGGCGCTGGGAGCGCTGGCTCCGCAAATGCGAAGCGGAGGTCTGCTCCTCAGTAGGCGTGTCGGGCGCGATCTACGCGATCCCGAAGGCGCTCTGGAAGCCCCTGCCGTCGGGCCTGCTGCTCGACGACCTGTACACGCCGATGCAGATCGCGCTGCGTGGGTACCGTATCGGGTTCGTCGCAGGGGCGCGGGCGTGGGAAACCCGGCAGCCGCGGCCACGGGAGGAGTATCGCCGCAAGATGCGCACCTTGACCGGGGTGCTTCAGTTGTGCGTGTGGTTGCCCGCGCTGCTCAACCCCCTTCGCAACCGTCTCTGGACGCAATTCCTCTTTCACAAACTGTTGCGCTTCCTGACGCCCTACTGTGCCTTCGTGATCGGTGCGTGGTGTCTCGCGAAGGCGGGGCCGATGGCGACCCGGTATTGGAGCCCGTGGCAAAGTGCGGCTGCTGTCGCGCTCGTGTGCGTCACGGCCGTGATGGCCGACCGCGCCAAGCAGGTCCGGAACGTGATCGCGCACGCCCTCTTGCTGCTCGCCGCGGTGATGGTGGCGACGTTCAACGGCTTGAGGGGACGCTGGGATGTTTGGGGCAGGTAGGCACGACGCACAACGCTTGGGCGGCCCGGTGGGCGATCGCCCCCTCCGCGTATGCATCGTCGCGCCTTCGCTCGACATCCTCGGAGGTCAGGCTGTTCAGGCTGCGAGGCTGCGTCAGGGTCTGCGGCGGCTGCGCGGCGTCGTCGTGGGATTCGTGCCTATCAATCCGCGACTGCCTGGGCTGCTCCACCTGCTGCAACGGGTTCGCTACGTCCGCACCGTGGTGACGTCGCTGCGCTATGTCTGGACGCTGCTCACGTCCCTGGCCGAGTACGATATCGTCCACGTGTTTTCGGCGTCGTACTTCTCCTTTGTCCTCGCGCCGACCCCGGCCGTACTGCTGGGGAAGTGGTACGGGAAGCGAGTCATCCTGAATTACCGGAGTGGGGAGGCGGAGGACCACTTGCGGCGCTGGGGGCGCACCGCCATTCCCCTGATCCGGCTCGCCGACGCCCTGGTCGTGCCGTCCGAGTATCTCGTGGATGTGTTTGCTCGCGTCGGCTTACGCGCCCGCACCGTGGCCAACATCGTCGACTTCGATCATTTCCACTTCCGCGCGCGGAAGCCGCTCCGCCCGGTGTTCCTTTCGAATCGAAATTTCGAGGCTCACTATAACGTCGCGTGCGTCCTGCGCGCCTTCGAGCGGATTCAGGGCAAGTGTCCGGACGCCCGGTTGATCGTCGCCGGAGATGGGCGGCAACGCGGAGCCCTGATGCGCCTGGCTCACGAGTTGCGCCTCCGCAACGCCGAGTTCGTGGGTCGGGTGCCGCCCGATCGGATGCCCAGCCTCTATGACGCTGCGGATGTGTATCTCAATGCGCCGGACATCGACAACATGCCTGGCTCCATACTGGAGGCATTTGCCTCGGGGCTGCCTGTCGTGACGACCGACGCCGGGGGCATTCCGTACATGGTGCGGCACGGCGAAACCGGCCTGATGGTGCCCCGCGGCGATCATGAGGGCATGGCGGCGGCCGCCCTGCGCCTGCTGGAGGATCCCTTCCTTGCCGAGCGGCTGATCTCGTGCGCCCTCGAAGATTGTCGCCATCGGTATGCTCCGGGGCCCGTCGTGGCAGAGTGGCGGCGGGTGTACGAGGGTCTCGTTGCCTACTCGGGAGCGGCCACGGTCGAGCGCTGCGCCGGGTGCAGCCCCCAGGCTTCCGGCGCACCCGAGGTTGGATGAGCCTACCCTTGAGCCTGCCGACGGCGTGGAGGAAGCTCAGGGGACGGAGCTTCGCCGAGGCGCGTGTCCGGGCGAGACAGCGATTGGCCGTATGGTCCGAGCGGGTCGGCATTTCGAGCCAGACCCGAGTTCCGGACGATCGGGGGTTTCGTCGCCTGCTGGCCAGCGAGTGGGCGGGATCGACCACGCCGTTGGCGGCCGCCCTGCTGGAGCGGTTCCGTGCGCGCACGACGCCGCGCTTCTTCGCCGCCTTCAGCCAGCGCGAAGAGGTGGTGGCGGCCTTGCGCAGCCGGTGGCCGGAGCTCGAAGGACATGTGCTCGAACAAGCCGAGCGTATTCGCCAAGGGCAGTTCGACCTCCTCGGGCGTTCGCGCTTGGATTTCGGCGCCCCGATCGACTGGCACCGGGATCCGGTGTCGGGAGTGCGGGTTGGCGGCGCGCATTGGAGCCGCATCGATCATCTGGATCCCCGGGTCGCGGGCGAATACAAGCTGATCTGGGAGCTGAATCGCCATCAATACTTCGTGACGCTCGGCAAGGCCTACTGGTATAGCCGCGACGAGCGCTATGCCGCGACGTTCGTTGAGCACCTCATGGCCTGGATGGACGCGAATCCTCCCAAGCGCGGGATCAACTGGGCCAGCAGCCTGGAAGTGGCGTTCCGCGCGATCTCCTGGATCTGGGCGTTGTACTTCTTCCAGGCCTCCCCGCGCCTGACCGAGGCCGCGTTCCTGCGCGCGCTCAAGTTTCTCTTCCTCCACGGTCGACACGTCGAGACGTACCTGTCGACCTATTACAGTCCCAACACCCATCTCACGGGCGAGGCCCTGGGCCTGGTGTATCTGGGCACACTCCTCCCGGAGCTGCGCGACGCGGTGCGGTGG
>DATHGL010000015.1:0-14873 GCA_035317625.1 Gemmatimonadales bacterium
GCGCAACGAATTCCGTCCCGTGTATCGCCGCCTCGGCGAGTACCGCTACCGGCTGGGCGATCCGGCGACCATCGCGCTCACGGGAAGCGCCACCCCGGCGACTCGCGACGAGATCGTGCAGGTCCTCAGGATCCCGCAGGCGGACATCGTCGTCACCTCGTTCGACCGGCCGAATCTCCAGTTTCGCGTCGAGCGGGTGCGGGACGACCGCGAACGGTTCGCCCGCGTGCGGGAGCTGATCCGCGGCGCCGCGGGATCGATCATCGTGTACACGCCGACTCGGCGACTGACCGAGCTCGTGACGCGGGCACTGTTGCGCCTGGGGGTGGAGGCGGCTCCCTATCACGCCGGGCTCAGGCCGCAAACGCGGCGCCGCGTGCTGCGCGCGTTTCTCGGCGACCGGGCGCCGGTCGTGGTGGCGACGAGCGCGTTCGGCATGGGCATCGACAAGCCCGACGTGCGGCGCGTGCTCCATTGGGGGCCGCCGCGGTCCCTCGAGGCCTATTATCAGGAAGCGGGGCGGGCGGGCCGAGATGGCCGCCGTTCCGAGTGTGTGATCGTGTGGCGGCCGTCCGATGTCGAGTGGACTGCCGCCGCTACGGCCCTGCGGTCTTACGTGGAAACGCGGGTGTGCCGCCGGCGCATGTTGCTCGCGTATTTCGGGGAACGCGGCGCCGCCTGTTCCGGCTGCGATGTGTGCGGCCCAGGAGGCCGTCGCCCGTCACCTTAGGCGGGGCCCGCCCTACCCGTCCGTGTGGTTGCCCTGCGGGGGTCGCCGAATAGCTTAGCCCGAGTAACTTAAGCGAGAGCCGGCGGTTCTCGCTTTCTTTATTCCCCTCTTCTCGAGGACGTGGCGTATGCCCGGCCGCAACTTCCTGTTCGTCCCCGGCCCAACGAATGTGCCCGAGCGGATCCTGCGTGCCATGGATCGCGCGATGGAGGATCATCGCTCGTCCGCCTTCCCCGAGCTCGCCGCCGGACTGTTCCGGGATCTCAAGCAGGTGTTCAAGACGGCGACGGGGCAGGCGTTCATCTTCTCGGCGACCGGAACCGGCGGGTGGGAAGCGGCCCTGGTGAACACGCTGTCGCCGGGCGACCGCCTCATCGCGCCGCGCTACGGACAATTCAGCCATCTCTGGATCGACCTCGCGCAGCGTCACGGCCTGCGCGTGGACATCATCGATGTCGAGTGGGGCGAGGGCGCGCCGGCCGACCGCATCGGGGAGATCCTGTCGCAGGACAAGCCGCACGAGATCAAAGGCGTCCTCATCGTTCACAACGAGACCGCCACGGGCGTAACGAGCGACGTCGGGGCCGTCCGCGGCGCGATGGACGCGGCGCAGCATCCCGCCCTGCTGTACGTGGACGGGGTCAGCTCGATCGGGTCGATCGACTTTCGGATGGACGAGTGGAAGGTGGACCTGGCGATCACCGGGTCGCAGAAGGGTCTGATGTTACCCGCCGGTCTGGGCATCGTGTGCGCCAGCCCCAAGGCGCTGGCCGCGCGCGAGCGCGCCAAGTGCCCGCGCGTGTTCTTCGACTTCGGGGACCAGATCCGGGCGAACGCGACGGGATACTTCCCGTACACACCCTCCATCCCGATGCTGTACGGCCTGCGCGAGTCGCTCGCCATCCTGGGCGAGCAGGGACTCGACGCCATTTTCGCGCGTCATCACCGGCTCGCGGACGGCGTGCGCGCCGCCGTCCGGGCGTGGGGGCTCAAGTTGTGCGCGAAGGCTCCGCAGTGGTACTCGGACACGGTGAGCGCGATCATGGTGCCCGAGGGCACGAATGGCGCCGACGTGATCGACGTGGCGTTCCGGCGCTACAATCTGGCGCTCGGGGCCGGCCTCGCCCGGATGGCGGGGAAGCTGTTCCGGATCGGGCACCTGGGTGACCTGAACGAGCTCATGCTGCTCGGCGCGATCGCCGGCGCGGAAATGGCGATGCGTGACGTCGGCATCCTGGTCGTGCCAGGGGCCGGGGTCGCAGCCGCCGCCGAGCACTATCGCGGCACCGCCGCCCCGCTCCCGGCGCGCCCCGCCGCGCCGCCATCGGCCGATGCGCAACAATCGCCCGGCGGGAAACCGTCGCCCCGGACCGCCGTGAGGGCATGAGCCTCACCCGGTACGAGCCGGCGCAGGCCCGCTTGCAGCGCAGCGAGCTGGCCGTCCCCGGCTCACAGCCGGCCCTGTTCCAGAAAGCGCTCGACGGCGAGGCGGACTACGTGTTCCTCGATCTCGAGGATGCCGTCGCGCCCGCCGACAAGGAGCAAGCGCGGAAGCACGTGGTGGCCGGGCTGCTCGAACACGACTGGAAGAGTCGCGGCAAGACGGTGTCGGTGCGCGTCAACGGCATCGATACGCAATACATGTATCGGGACGTCGTCGACGTGGTCGAGCAAGCCGGGCACAAGCTGGACGTCGTGTTGGTGCCGAAAGTCGGCGTCCCGGCGGATGTCTACCTCGTGGACGCCCTGCTCACCCAGATCGAAGCCGCTCGCCGTATCCCGCAGCGCATCGGCATCGAGGTGCTGATCGAGACGGCCCTCGGCATGGCCAACGTCGAAGCCATCGCGCAGGCGAGCCGCCGCCTCGAGGCGATGCACTTCGGCGTCGCCGACTTCGCCGCGAGTCTGCGCGCCCGGACCGTCAGCATCGGCGGCCTCAATCCCGACTATCCCGGGGACCAATGGCACGGCGCGCTGGCGCGCATGGTGACCGCGTGCCGTGCCTACGGCCTGCGCGCGATCGACGGCCCGTACGGCGATTTCAAGGACCCGGATGGCTATCGCGCAGCGGCGCGCCGCGCCGCCGCGCTCGGCTACGAGGGCAAGTGGGCCATTCATCCGTCGCAGGTACCGCTCGCCAACGACGTGTTCACCCCGCCTCCAGCCGAGGTGGAGCGTGCAGGCCGGATCCTGCTCGCCCTCGACGAGGCAGCGCGGGCCGGCCGCGGCGCCGCCCAGCTCGATGGTCGCATGATCGACGCCGCGTCCGCGCGTATGGCCCAGAACATCGTCCAGATCGCGGCCGCCATTGCCGGCCGCCGGACCGGTCCTCCCCCTCCCATGGCCGTGACGCGGGGCTAGCCGTGGACATCCACGAGTACCAGGCGAAGGAGCTGCTCACCGCCTTCGGCGTCCCCGTGCCGAAAGGGGGCGTCGCCTACAGCGCCGAACAGGCCGTCTATCGCACGAGCGAGATCGGCGGCACCCGCTGGGTCGTGAAGGCCCAGATCCATTCCGGGGCCCGTGGCAAGGCGGGCGGCGTCAGGCTGTGTCCGACCGACGCGGACGTCCGTCAGGCCGCGAAGGAGCTGCTCGGCAAGACGCTGGTAACGGCCCAGACCGGGGCCGAAGGCCTGCCCGTGCATCGCCTGCTGGTCGAGCAGGCGCTGCCGATCGACCGGGAGCTGTACGTCGGGCTCGTGCTCGATCGCAAACGCGAGCGCATCGTGGTCGTGGCGCACCCGCACGGCGGCATGGAGATCGAGGAGATCGCGCAGCGGGAGCCGGCGGCGATCCTGCGCGAGGAAGTGGAGCCCGCCGTTGGCATGCAGGCGTTCCAGGCGCGCGAGCTGGCGTTCGGGCTGGGCCTCGCGCCGGGGCAGGTGGGCCAGGCCGTGACCGCCATCCTCGGCGCCTATCGTGCCTTCCGCGAGCTGGACGCCACGATGGTCGAAATCAACCCGCTCGTCGTCACGACGGACGGGCGGGTGCTCGCCCTCGACGTGAAGATGAGCTTCGACGACAACGCGATGTTCCGACGGCCCAACGTGGCCGAGCTGCGCGACTACGCGCAGGAGGATCCGCGCGAGGCGGAGGCGGCGGAGCATGGCCTCAACTACGTCGCCCTCGACGGGGACATCGGGTGCATCATCAACGGCGCCGGACTCGCCATGGCCACCATGGACATGATCCAGCATGCCGGCGGCGAGCCCGCGAACTTCCTCGACATCGGGGGCGGCGCGAGCCCCGACCGCGTGGCGGCCGCCTTCCGCCTGGTGCTGTCCGACCGGAAGGTGCGGGCCATCCTCGTGAACGTCTTCGCCGGCATCAACCGCTGCGATTGGGTCGCGCAAGGCGTGGTCCAGGCGGTGCGGGAGGTCCAGGTCCCGGTACCCCTGGTGGTGCGCCTGGCGGGAACCAACGTGGAGGAGGGCCGCCGCATCCTCAAGGAGAGCGGCCTGCGGATTCTCACGGCCGACACGCTCTCCGAGGCCGCCGAACGCGTGGTCGCAGCCCGCGCCGCGGGCGTGGCCGCATGAGCATCCTGCTCGACGAGAAAACCAGGGTCATCGTCCAAGGGTTCACCGGCGACAAGGGCACGTTCCACTCCAAGGAGATGATCGCCTACGGCACCAACGTGGTGGGCGGCGTGACACCGGGAAAGGGCGGCGCCACGCACCTGGGACGGCCGGTCTTCAACACCGCGAAAGAAGCCGTGGCCAATACGGGCGCGGTCGCGAGCCTCATCCTCGTCCCGGCGCCGTTCTGCGCCGACGCGATCATGGAGGCGGCCGATGCCGGCGTCCGCCTGGTCGTGACGATCACCGACGGCGTACCCGCGCAGGACATGATCCGCGTGAAACGGTATCTCTGGCGCTACGCCAAGGAGCGGCGCACCACGCTGATCGGCCCCAATTGTGCGGGTCTCATCAGCGCGGGCCGGGCCATGATGGGCATCATGCCGGGACACATCTACGCGCGCGGGTCGGTCGGGGTGGTCACCCGCTCTGGCACACTCGGCTACGAGGCGGCGGCGCAGATGCAGGCGCTCGGCGTCGGCATTACGACCAGCGTCGGCATCGGCGGCGATCCCATCAACGGCAGCTCGTTCGTGGACATCCTCGCGCTGTTCGAGCAGGACCCCGAGACCCAGGCGGTGATGATGATCGGGGAGATCGGGGGTCCCCAGGAAGCGGATGGGGCGCTGTTCGTGAAGGAGCAGATGACGAAGCCGGTCATCGGCTACGTCGCGGGGCTCACCGCGCCCAAGGGCCGCCGCATGGGGCACGCCGGAGCGATCATCTCGGCCTTCGGGGACACGGCTGCGGAAAAGGCGGAGATCATGCGGTCGGCCGGGCTCATCGTGGCACCCAGCCCCGCCGAGCTCGGTGCCACGGTGGCCCGCGCCCTCGCCCAGCAGCCGTCGCGGCCGGTGATGGTCCCACGGTGAGTGCGACGCGGTCCGGCCGCCCGGTGGTGGTCGTCACCCGTCGGCTGCCCGCGCCGGTGGAGGAGCAGCTGCAGGGGGAGTTCGACGCCCGCGTAAACGCGGACGATCATCCCTTCAGCGCGGCGGAGCTCGCGGACGCCCTGCGGAGCGGGGACGGGCTCCTCCCCACGGTCACCGACCGGCTCACCGCGCAGGTGCTCGCCGTCGAGCCGCTGCGGGTCCGGGTCATCGCCAACTACGGCGTCGGCTTCAACCACATCGACGCGGCTGCCGCCAAGGCGCGCGGGCTGATGGTGACCAACACGCCCGACGTGCTCACGGACGACACCGCGGACGACGCCGTCATGCTCATGCTCATGGTGGCGCGCCGGGCCGGGGAAGGGGAGCGCCACGTCCGTGCGGGCGCGTGGACCGGGTGGCGGCCCACCCACATGCTCGGGACCCGGGTGAGCGGCAAGACGCTCGGGCTGATCGGGCTGGGGCGGATCGGCCGGGCGGTGGCCCACCGCGCCCACCATGGCTTCGGCATGCGGGTGATCTTCCACGACCCCTACCCGCCGCCCGCCGCCGTCGTGGCCGAGCTGGGCGCGGAGCCGAGGGGCGACGTGGACGCCGTTCTGCGCGAGGCGGACTTCGTCTCGCTGCACTCCCCGGCGACTCCCGAAACGCGTCACCTGATCGATGCCCGACGGCTCGCCCTGATGAAACGCGGCGCATTCCTGATCAACAACGCCCGGGGCGACATCGTGGACGAAGCCGCACTCGTCGCCGCGCTGGCGCAGAAGACGATCGCCGGAGCGGGCCTCGACGTGTTCCAGCGCGAGCCCGCGGTGAGCCCCGAGCTGGTGGCGATGGAGAACGTCGTGCTGCTGCCTCACCTCGGCAGCGCCACGCAGGAGACGCGCGTCGCGATGGGCCTCCGCGCGCTGGAGAACCTCAAGGCGTTCTTCGCGGGCGCGCCGCCGCGCGACCGGGTGGTGTGAGTCACGAAGCGCTCACGCTCGCCGATCCCGCCGAGTACCTCGAGCGCACGGCGGGCCTTCTGTACGACTGTTTTCTCCATGTGATCCGGGCGCATCACCCGGAGATCGAGCGCGTGCTCGAGGGCCAGCCGCTCGGTCCCGAGGCGCCGCCCGAGCTGGTCGCCCGCGCCATCCAGGCGCAGGGGATGTGGTTCCAGCTCCTGTCCATCGCCGAGCAGAACGCTGCGATGCGCCAGCGACGCCAGAGCGAGGTGGAGCGAGGGTACGAGCAGCTGCGGGGCACGTTCGCGCAGGTGGTCTCCGCCGCCGCCCGCGGCGGCGTCCCCGCGGACGAGTTGCGCACCATCGTCGCCAATCTCCGGGTGCGCCCGGTTATCACCGCGCATCCGACAGAGGCGAAGCGCGTGACGGTGCTCGAAAAACACCGCCGCATCTACCGCCGGCTGGTGGACCTCGAGGCCCCGCGCTGGACCCCACGCGAGCGTAGCGCGCTGGTCGAGAACCTGCGGACCGAGATCGAGCTGTTGTGGCTCACCGGCGAGCTGCGGCTCGAGAAGCCCACCGTAGCGCAGGAGCTCGCCTGGGGGCTGTACTTCGTTCACGAGAACCTGTTCGACGTCGTCCCCGAGCTGGTGGAGAAGCTCGAGCGCGCATTGCGGCAGGCGTACCCGGCCGAGCGGTTCGCGGTGCCGCCGTTCTTCCAGTTCGGCTCGTGGATCGGTGGCGATCGGGACGGCAATCCGTTCGTCACGACCGACGTCACGCGGCGCAGCCTGTTCGACAACCGGGTCGCGTGTCTGCACCGCTATCGCCAACGGGTCGCCGAGCTGCTGCGCGCCTTGAGCGTCACGGAGCGTGTCGCCGCGATCGCCCCCGAGTTTCGGGAGGCCGTCGCCCGCCAGCTCGCGGCCTGCCCAGACGCCGATCAGATCCGGCAACGCAACCCGGGCGAGGTGTTCCGGCAGTACGTGACGTGTGTGCTACGGCGGCTCGACCGTGCGCTGGGCGCGGCGGAGCACGGTGAGGCCTCGCCCGAGACGGCGAGCTACGGAACCGCGGACGAGTTGATCGCCGACCTGCGCACCCTCGAGACCGGGCTCGGTACGGCGCAGTGCGGCCGCGCCGCCGAGCTGCTGGTGCGGCCGGTTCGCCGGGAAGTAGAGGCGTTCCGCTTCAGCACGTTCCGGCTCGACATCCGAGACAACTCGCCGCGTCTGAACGCGGCCCTCGCGGCGCTGTGGCGGACCCGCAACCCCGGCGAGCCACCCGCGCCGGCCTCGCTCGACTGGCGCACCTGGCTGCAGGGGGAGCTCGGTCGCCCCCTGCGCCACGACCGGCCCGACCCACCGCCCGACGCCGCGGAGACCATCGGTCTGTTCGGGATGATCCGGGAGATGCGGGACCGGCTCGACCGCGAGGCGATCGGCAGCTTCATCCTCAGCATGACGCACGACTCGGCCGACATCCTGGGCGTGTACCTCCTCGCCAAGGAAGCCGGGCTGTTCGCCGATGCCGCCGGGATCGAGAGCTGCACCGTGCCCATCGTGCCGCTGTTCGAGTCCATCGACGACCTGCGACGCGCGCCCGAGATCGTCCGCGAGCTGCTCCAGGTGCCCCTGGTCCGCCGCAGCGTACGCGCGCAAGGCGGTGTGTTCGAAGTGATGATCGGGTACTCCGATTCGAACAAGGACGGCGGGTTCCTCTCGTCCAACTGGGAGCTGGCCAAGACCCAGCTGCGCCTCACCCGTCTCGGTCGGGAATGCGGGGTGCCCATCGCCTTCTTCCACGGCCGCGGCGGCTCCGTCAGCCGCGGGGGCGCGCCCACGGGCCGCGCGATCGCCGCCCAGCCCGCCGGCTCGATCCAGGGCCGGCTGCGGCTCACCGAGCAAGGGGAGGTGGTGTCGTTCAAGTACGCCAACCGCGGCACTGCGGCCTACCAGACGGAGCTGCTCGCGGCGAGTGTGCTCGAGCATTCGCTCAAGTCCGAGCGCGAGCAGGCGCTCGTGCCCACTGCCGAGTTCGACGAAGCGATGGAAGCGCTGTCCGGCGCCGCGCACGCCGCCTACCACCGGCTGGCCGGACACCCCCATCTGCTGACCTACTTCCAGGCGGCGAGCCCCGTCGAGGAGATCGCACTCCTGAACATCGGCTCCCGTCCCGCGCGTCGGACCGGCGTCCGGACGCTCGCCGACCTGCGCGCGATCCCGTGGGTGTTCGCGTGGACGCAGAATCGCCATTTCATCCCCGGCTGGTACGGCGTCGGGACGGGACTCGGCACGTTCCTCGAGGTCCGAGGCGGGCGAGGCGAGGCGCTCCTCAAGCGGATGTTCAACGACTCTCGGCTGTTTCGCTTGATCCTGGACGAGGCGGAAAAAACCCTCGCCTACGTCGATCTCGAACTCGCCCGCGCCTACGCCGAGCTGGTCGCCGATCCGTGGCTGCGCCAGGAGATCTTCTCGCTCGTGACGGACGAGTACCATCGCACGGTGGACGTCGTGCGCCGCATCACGGGCTGCGCCGGGCTCGCCGAGCGGTTCCCCCAATTCCGCCAGCGGCTCGCGAGCCGTTTGCCCACACTCAATCAGGTGAACCGCCAGCAAATCGCGCTCCTGCAGCGTTATCGTGCGGCGTCCCCGGAGCAGGCGCAGGACGGGCTGGCGGCCTTGTTGTTGTCCATCAACTGCATCGCCGCGGGGTTTGGGACCACAGGATAGCCACAAGCCGAAAGACGCAAGCCGCAAGAACGCATCTTGCAACTGTCGGCTTGCGGCTTGCGGCTATATTTCTCCCATGCACGACACCCTCTACTTCACCGATCATCACCTCCAGGTCCGCGACATGGTGCGCGACTTCGCGCAGCAGGCGGTGAAGCCGACCGCGCGCCAATACGACCTCGAGAGCCGGTTTCCCTGGGATAACGTGCGGCGGATGGCCGACCTCGGGTTGTTCGGCATCCCCTGGCCGGAGGAGCTGGGCGGGTCCGGCATGGACTACCTCTGCTACATGATCGTCATCCACGAGCTCGCGAAGGTCGACGCGAGCCACGCGATCACGGTCAGCGCCCACACCACCTTGGGCACGTCGCCGATCGTCGATTTCGGGACGCCGGAGCAGCAGCGACGCTACGTCCCATTCCTCGCCGCGGGCAAGGTGCTGGGCGGGTTCGGACTGACGGAGCCCGGGGCCGGGTCGGACGCCGGCGGGACCAGCACGGTGGCGGTGGAGCGGGGTGACCACTACATCCTGAACGGCTCGAAGATCTTCATCACGCACGCCGGCGTCGGCGAGATCTTCGTCGTGACGGCCCGCACCGATCCGTCCGCCAAGCGGACCCATGGCATCACCGCCTTCATCGTGACGAAGGACACGACCGATCTCGAGGAGGCGCAGCGCGTCGGTGTGGGCCACGACGCATCGCTCCCGAAGTGCCCCGGCGTGCTGGCCGCGAAGAAGGAAGACAAGCTCGGTTGGCGTGCGTCGGACACCCGGGAGCTCGTCTTCCAGGACGCGATCGTCCCGAAAGAGAACGTGCTCGGGCCCGTGAACAACGGCTTCCGGCAGTTCCTCCACACCCTCGACGGGGGCCGGATCGGTCTGGGCGCGCTGGCGCTCGGGATCGCCGAGGGCGCGCTCGAAGAGTGCCTACGGTATACCACCACGCGGCGACAATTCGGCAAGCCGATCGCGAGCTTCCAGGGCGTGCACTTCGCGCTCGCCGATATGGCCACCGAGATCGAAGCGGCCAAGCATCTGGTCTTTCACGCTGCCTGGCTCAAGCAGCACGGCCATCCGTTCAAACGGGAAGCGGCCATGGCGAAGCTGTACGCATCGGAGCTCGCCATGCGCGCCACCACCAAGGCGGTCCAGCTGCACGGCGGCTACGGCTACACGACGGACTACCCAGTCGAGCGGATGATGCGCGACGCCAAGATCTGCGAGATTGGGGAAGGGACGAGCGAGATCCAGCGCATCGTGATCGCGAGGCAACTGCTGGGCGATCTCGTCGACTAGACCTCCACCCCCCTTCACCGCCCTCCGCCGCCCTCCACCGCCAAGTTTTTCACCAGGAACGCCAGCCGATCCGCCTGCTCCTCGATCAGCTTGCTGGTCGGTTTGCCGGCGCCGTGCCCGGCCTTGGTCTCGATCTCGATCAACACCGGTTGGGGACCCGCCTGCGCGGCCTGCAGCGCCGCCGTGAACTTGAAAGAATGCCCCGGCACCACGCGATCGTCGTGATCGGCGGTGGTGACGAGGGTCGCCGGGTACGTCGTCCCCGGCCGGAGGTTCTGCAGCGGCGAGTACTTGTAGAGATAGGGGAACTGGGCCACGCTGTCCGCCGAGCCATAGTCCGTCACCCAGGCCCACCCGATCGTGAACTTGTGAAACCGCAACATGTCCATCACGCCCACGGCGGGGAGCGCCGCCCCGAACAGCTCCGGCCGCTGGGTCATTACCGCCCCCACGAGGAGTCCGCCGTTTGACCCACCGGCGATCGCCAGCTTGGGCGTGGACGTGTACCGCTGCGCGATCAGATATTCCGCGGCGGCGATGAAGTCGTCGAACACGTTCTGCTTGCGGTCGTGCATGCCCGCCTGATGCCACTCCTCGCCGTACTCGCCGCCGCCCCGAAGGTTGGGCACGGCGTACACGCCGCCCATCTCGAGCCACGCCAGCATCGCGACGGAAAAGCTCGGCGTGAGGCTGATGTTGAAACCGCCATACCCGTAGAGGTACGTCGCGTTCGAGCCGTCGAGCGTGAGCCCCTTCTTGTGTGTGATGAACATCGGGACGCGGGTGCCGTCCTTGCTCGCGTAGAATACCTGCTTCGTCTCGTACCCGGACGGATCGAAGTCGATGGCGGGCGCCTTGAAGACGCTCGTCACGCCCGCCGTGAAGTCGTAGCGAAAGATCGTGGTCGGATACAGGAACGACGTGAAGCCGTAGAACATCTCGCCGTCCTTGCGCTCGCCGCTGATCGAGACGACCGAGCCCAGCGTCGGAAGGTCGAGGTCCTTCAGCATGCGCCCGTCGAGCGCGAACAGGCGCAGCCTCGAGGACGCATCCCGCATGTAGTGCGCCACGAACCTCTCATGGATGATCTGCACGCCTTCCAGCACGTCCGGGCCCTGCGGCAGCACCTCCCGCCAGCGGGCCCGCTCGGGATGACGGGTGTCGATCGCGATGACGCGTTTGCGCGGGGCGTCGAGATCGGTGAGGAAGTAGAACAGCGGCCCGTCGTTCCCCACGAACGCATAACTGGCGTCGAACTCGTCGAGCAGCCGCACCACGTCGCCCGTCACGCGCGGGTGCTTCGCGTCTCGCAGGTCGAGGTAATAGACCCGGTTCCGCCGGTCCGTGCCGAGCCACACCTGCAGCACCGCGTAGCGACCGTCGTTCGTCACCTCGGCGTTCATCCCCCAGTCGGGCTGATCGGGGCGCTCGTAGACGAGCACGTCCTGCGCCTGATCGGCCCCGAGCCGGTGATAGTAGAGCCGCTGGAAGCGGTTGACGTCGGTCAGGGCCTTGTCGGCGGGCTCCGGGTACCGGCTGTAAAAGAAGCCGGCGCCGTCCTTGGTCCACGACGCTCCGGAGAACTTGACCCACTTGAGGTGATCGGGCAGGTCGCGCGCCGTGGCGACGTCGCGGACCCGGAACTCTTCCCAGTCCGATCCGCTCGCGGACGTGCCGTACGCGAGCAGCCGCCCGTCCTCCGAAACCGCCACCGTGGAGACGGCCACTGTGCCGTCCGCCGAGAGCAGGTTCGGATCGAGCAGAGCCTCGGGCGTGGCCGCGAGCGAGGCCTGCTGGTACAACACCGACTGGTTCTGCAACCCGTCGTTCTTGAAGAAGAAGTAGCGCCCCGCCTTCCGGAACGGGGCACCGTACTTCGGATAGTTCCACAGCGTGGTCAATCGCTCACGAATGGCCACGCGCGCGGGAATCGCCGCAAGGTAGGCGTTGGTCAGACGGTTCTCGGCCTCGATCCAGGCGCGGCTCTCCGCGGCGTCGGGATCCTCGAGCCAGCGGTAGGGATCGGGGACTTTGGTGCCGTGGTAGTCGTCCACCACGTCGCTCTTGCGAGCGGGCGGATACTGGAGCGTCTGCGCCGCGACGGGCGCCGCGCTCGTGAACATGCCTGTCAGGAGGAACCCCCCGGCAATGGAGCGGAGCGGAGAAGTGGTCATTCCCTGCATAATCTCGGGGCAGTTGACGTAAGTCGCAAGCCCACTTAGATTTAGAACATGTATTGGATTCCGGGTCTGTCCGGGCTCCGTAGCGCCACCCCCGCGCCGCGTTCGGGCGTCCCGTCCAATCGAGTCAGCCCATCTTCAGCCGATCTCCTCGGAACGAGTTCTTGCTGGACTAATCGTGGGATCCCGGACGGCTGCTGGCCGACCGGGGTCGAGGGCACATGCTTTGAAACGGGAAATACTCATCAGCGGGAACGCGCGCGAGACTCGCGTCGCGATCCTGGAGGACGACCGCCTTGTTGAGCTGCTGGTGGATCGTCCGGACGCCCGCCGCATGGTGGGCGACATCTACCTCGGCACGGTGGAAGCCGTGCTCCCGGGGATACAGGCCGCGTTCGTCAACATCGGGGCGGATAAGAGCGCCTTTCTCCACGCCTCCGACCTGATCGAGGCGGAGGAGGACGAGGAACCCTCCGAGCACGACGACGATAACGGCAACGGGGAAGGGAGCGGCGCCAGCCGCTCCCCCCGGCGCCGGGTGCCGGACATCGCCGACGAGCTCAAGCGCGGCGAGACCAGAATCGTCCAGATCATCAAGGAGCCGATCGGGACCAAGGGGCCGCGCGTCACCGCGCAGATCTCCCTGGCCGGGCGGTTTCTCGTCTACATGCCGTTCGCCTCCAAAGTCGGCGTCTCCCGCAAGATCGAGAACCGCGAGCAGCGGGCCAAGCTGCGCGACATGGTCTCCAAGCTCGTCCCCAAGGACTCGGGCGCCGGCGGCTGGATCATCCGCACGGTCGCCGAAGACCTGACGGAGCGGAGCTGCAAGCGGGAGATCGACCATCTCTACGGCCTGTGGAAGAAGATCAAGCGCAAATCGGGCTCCGTGCGGGCGCCTGCGTTGCTGCAACGCGAGACGTCTCTCACGCGCGGGATCATCCGCGATCTGTTCTCGGACAAGGTCGACTCCTTGCTGGTCGATTCCAAGGTCCTGCACAACGAGATCGTGCAGTACCTCAAACAGATCGACCCCGACCTGCTGAACCGCGTGAAGCTGTTCGAGGCCGAGACGTCGCTGTTCGACGAGTACGACATCGAGGCAGAGATCCGGAGCCTGTTCAAGCCGCGCGTCGAGTTGCCGACCGGGGGCTACATCATCATCCAGCCGACCGAGGCGCTCGTCTCGATCGACGTGAACACGGGACGCTACACCGGGAAAAAGGATCCGGAGAGCACCATCCTGAAGACCAACGTCGAAGCCGCGCGTGAAGTGGCGCGTCAGCTGCGGCTGCGCGACATCGGCGGCATCATCGTCGTGGACTTCATCGACATGGAATCCCGGGGAAACCGGGAGAAGGTGCTGCAGGAGCTGCGCGCCCACTTAGGACGCGATCGGGCCCGCACTAAGGCGTTCGCCGTGTCGGAGCTCGGGCTGATCGAAATGACGCGCCAGCGGGTGCGGCCGTCATTGTGGCACTCGATGACGGCCGAATGCCCGACCTGCCACGGCACGGGACGCGTGTTCCGTCCGGAGGTGGTCGTACGGCGGATGGAGCGCTCGCTCAAGCGCGCTGGCGCGGAGCACAAGGAGCGCCAGCTCGCCGTGCGGCTGCATCCCGACGTGGCGCTGTACCTCGTGGAACAGGAGCCGAACTTCTTGCGCCAGCTTGAGAAGCAGACGGGCCTGGAGCTCGAGGTGCGCGACGACCCGATGATGCGGCTCGACGAGTTCCGCATGATGGCCAAGCCCGCTGGCCGGGACGTCACCGAACAATATGCGGTTGCGTGAGCGGTGAGCGGTGAGCGGTGAGCGGTCGCCGCCGCTGAGCCACCGCGTACCGCTTACCGCTTACCGCTCACCGCCAACCCTTGACCGAACCCGAAGTCCCAGTTAGAGTTCGCGCCCGATGACCTACGCCATTTTCTCGACCGGGGGCGCCCAGTTCCGCGCCGAGCCCGGGGTCACGATCAAGGTTCCGCTGCTCGCGGCCGAGCCGGGGAGCAAGGTGACCTTCGACCAGGTCCTGCTCGCGAGCGACGGCAAGCAGGTGCAAGCCGGCAAGCCCATCGTGAAGGGCGCGAAGGTGACCGCCGAGATCGTGCGTCACGGCAAGGGCGACAAGATCCACATCTACCGGTTCGCGCGTCGCAGCGGGTACCGGCGTCACGCGGGGCACCGGCAGCCGTTTACGGAAGTGAAAATCGCGGACGTCCAGCTCAAGGACTGAGTGGAGCAGCCATGGCTCATAAGAAGGGTGTCGGTTCTTCCCGCAACGGCCGCGACTCGGGCCCCAAGTATCTCGGCGTGAAGCGCTTCGGCGGCGAATTCGTGACCGCGGGGACCATTCTCGTGAAGCAGCGCGGCACCAAGTTTCATCCGGGCCTGAACGTGCGCCGTGCCTCGGACGACACCCTGTTTACGGTGATCGACGGGCAGGTGAAGTTCGAGCACAAGAACAAGCGGCGGTACCGGGTGAGCGTGCATCCGGTGGGGGCGAAAGACTGAAGAACTAAGGCGG
>DATHGL010000016.1:0-3811 GCA_035317625.1 Gemmatimonadales bacterium
TATACACTGAGCTTCAGCGCGACGGGCCTCACGGCGGCGACCTCCGGCACGATTACGCTCGGCGCCGGCGCCGCGACCCAGCTGACGGTCACGACCGAGCCCTCGGCGACGGCGCAAAGCGGGGTGGCGTTTGTTCGGCAGCCGGTGGTGCAGCTGCGCGATGGCGTGGGCAACGCGGTGAGCCAGGCGGGCGTGACGGTGACCGCGGCGATCGCCACGGGCGCTGGGACGCTGGGCGGGACGCCGACGGCCACCACGAATAGCGGTGGCGTGGCGAGCTTCACGAACCTGTCGATCAGCGGGACGGCGGGCGACCGGACCCTGAGCTTCAGCGGGACCGACCTCACGGCGGCGACGTCCGGCACGATCGCGCTCGGCGCCGGCGCGGTGTCGGCCGCCCAGTCCACCGTCACGGCGACGTCGCCGATCACGGCGGGGAGCGGGACGTCGACGATCACCGTGACGGCCCGGGACGAGAGCGGGAATCCCGTGAGCGGGGCGACGGTGTCGCTCGACGCCACGCCCACCGCGGGGAACACCCTGACGCAGCCCTCGGGCACGACCGACGCGAGCGGGCAGATCACCGGGACGTTGAGCTCGACGGCGGCGGGGACGAAGACGGTGTCGGCCACGATCGGCACGGTGGCGATCACGCAGACGGCGACGGTGACGGTGACCGCGGCTGGCGTCTCGGCCGTGCAATCGACGGTGACGGCGACGTCGCCCGTCGCGGCGGGGAGCGGGACCTCGACGATCACCGTGACGGCCCGGGATGCGAACGGGAACCCGATCGAGGGCGCCACGGTGACGCTCGAGGCCACGCCGACGGCGGGGAACACCCTGACGCAGCCCTCCGGGACGACCGACGCGAGCGGCCAGATCACCGGCACGTTGAGCTCGACGGCGGCGGGGACGAAGACGGTGTCGGCCAGGATCAACACGGAGCCCATCACCCAGACGGCGACGGTGACGGTCACCGCGGGTGGCGTCTCGGCCGTGCAATCGACGGTGAGCGCGGCGCCCACGTCGATCGCCGCCGGGACGGAGACCAGCACGATCACGGTCACGGCCCGCGACGCGAGCGGCAACCCGATTCAGGGCGCCATGGTCACGCTCGCCGCCAGCCCGACCACGGGGAACACCCTGTCGCAGCCCGTGGGGACGACCGACGCGAACGGGCAGATCACCGGGACGTTGAGCTCGACCGCGGCGGGGACGAAGACGGTGTCGGCGATAATCAACACGGAGGCGATCACCCAGACGGCGACGGTGGAGGTCAACGTCGGCCCGGCGAGCAAGCTGGTGCTCACGACGCCGCCGTCGAGCAGCGCGCAGAGCGGGGTGCCGTTGGCGCAGCAACCGGTGCTCCAACTCCAGGATGCCAACAACAATCCCGTGAGCGAGAGCGACGTCGTGGTAACGGCGACCGCGGCCCCGGCGGGTGCGACGCCGAGCAACGCCACCGCCACCACGGGGTCGACCGGGTCCGCCGGCTTCAGCGGGCTCACGTTGACCGGCACGCCGGGGAGCTACACGCTGAGCTTCGAGGCCACGGGGCTCACGGCGGCCAGCTCCGGCACCATCACGCTGAGCGCGGCCGCTACCACGACCACGATCATCGGCCATCTGCCGGATCCCTCCGTTGTGGCGGAGGCGATCGCGGTCACTTTCACCGTGACCTCGCCCGGCGGAACGCCCACCGGCAACGTCACCGTGAGCGACGGGACGGTGGACTGCACCGGCACCGTGGCGGAGGGTGGCTGCACGCTGACCCCGATCACGCCGGGGGACAAGACGCTCAAAGCCACCTACGCGGGTGATGCCAACTTCGGCGGCAGTACGTCGGAGGGAGTCGCCCATACGGTGAACCCGTTCGGCACGCCGAGCGGCAGTCGATCCTCGGTGACGGCGGTGCCGAGCCTCATCACAGCGAGCAGCGGCGAGAGCGAATCGACGATCACCGTCACCGTGCGGGACGACTTCGGGAACCCGGTGAGCGGCGCAACGGTGACCCTGTCGGCGACGGGCACGGGAAATACTCTGACGGCGTCCGGGACGACAGACACCGACGGACACATGACGGGGACGTTCACGTCCACCGCGGCGGAGACGAAGACCATCAGCGCTCGTGTCGACGACGCGGTGACCATCACCGAGACGGCGAGCGTCACCGTGGATCCGGCTGCCGCGTCAGACCTCGCCTTCAAAGTCCAGCCCGGCGACGTAAACGTCGGCGACGCCATCACACCGGCCGTAGTCGTGGCTGCGCTGGATCCGTTCGGGAATACCGCGACGGGCTTCGCCGGCGACGTGGTCATCGCCATCGGCCGCGACGGCAGTCTGAGCCAGGACGCTCAGCTCACCGGCACGATCCCGGTTGCGGCGGCGTCGGGAGTGGCTAGCTTCGGCGACTTGAGTATCAATCGCGCTGGAGTCGGGTATACACTCGTCGCGAGTGCGGCCGGTGCAATCCGCAGCGCGACGAGCGACCCGTTCACTGTCATCTCGCTCACGCCATGACCTCAGGCAAACCGCCCCCACCGGGGCGTGATCCGGTCGATGCCGCAGCGCGCGAGGACCTGCGCGCGCTGTTCGCCATCGAGCGCCTGCACCGCCGCGGTCCCGCTTCCATCGTCTACGTGGCGCGCGACGTCGAGTACGACCAGCCGGTTGCCCTCAAGGTGATGCCGCGCGCGCCCCAGGCCGACCCCTCCGCCGAGGACGCGTTTCAGCACGCCGCCGCGGCGGCGGCCGTGCTCGACCATCCGCACATCGTCCCGCTGTACAGCGCCGGTGCGACGGACCGCTTGTTCTGGTGTTCGATGCGGTATGTCGAGGGACGGTCCCTCGCGGACGAGCTGCGTTCAGGCGGCCCGATGGAGCTCTCCGCCGGCCTCCGAGTCGCCGCCGAAGTGGCCGCCGCGCTCGAATTCGGGCACCGGTTGGGCGTGATCCACGCCGGTCTGAAGCCCGGCAACGTGCTCGTGGACGCGGCTGGCGACGCGCGCGTGACCGATTTCTGGGTGCCCTGGGTGCTGACCCAGCTCGACGCGCTCACGGCCGGCGGCGACGACGCGTGGCCGACGGCGTACATCGCTCCCGAACAGCGGTTCCGGCGCGAGCCGGGTCCCGCCGCCGACCAATACGCGCTCGCGCTGCTGGTCTATACCTGTCTCAACGGGGCGCCGCCGCCCGTCGAGGACGCGATGGCGGCCATCGCCGCCGGGCGGGACCCCGAGCCGCTGCCCCGCCTCGGCGACATCCGGCACGATATCCCGCCGTACGTGTCCACCGCCATCGAGCGGGCGATGAGCCGGGCACCGGATGGGCGCTATGCGACCCCCCTCGACTTCGTCGTGGCGCTGCAGGCGCCTCCCGTGCGGCCGCATGCCGGCGGCCCCATGCGACTGAGCGGGTACGAGGCAGTCGGGAGCTATCCGGCCCCCGCGGCCGGATGGCGCTGGATCCCCGGCGCCTTGCTGTCGCTCGTCGTGCTCGGCGCGGTGGCCGCGCCGTGGCTCTTGAGCTCGGGGTCCACCGGTGAGCGGACGCGAGCCTCCGGGGCGGCGTCTGCCGCCCCGCGGCCGGCGGATTCGCTCGGGCTGTCGGAGCCGGCGTTTGAGCCTCTCGATACGATCCCAGCCGTGGCGAAGCCGCCGCCCGACCAGCCACCCGTCATGACGGACGCGCCCCCCCGCCGCATGAGTGCGCCGTCGCCGCCGCGGCGGCGCACAGCGCCTCCCCCCCCGCGCGCCAGCGACGTCGCCCGCCCGCTCGCGTCGCCCGGCCGCCTGTTCGTCAACGCCACGCC
>DATHGL010000017.1:0-3030 GCA_035317625.1 Gemmatimonadales bacterium
ACGATCCCACCGCGCCGCTCGGGCATCACACCCAGGACTTCACGCACACGAGCTTCGGGGTGGTGACCGTCGGCGGCTTCACGCGGGCGGTACGGGTCGAGGCATCGGCCTTCAACGGTGCGCACCCGGACGATGTCCGGACCGATTTCGATGCCGTGCGCCTCGACTCGTATTCGGCGCGCCTGACCTGTAACCCGGCTCCGCAGTGGAGCGTGGCGGCGTGGTTCGGGCACGTCGCCGAGACAGCTGGCTCCCACGCCCACGGTGCGCTCGACCGGTTCGGCGCGTCGCTGTTGCACACACGGGGTACCTGGTCCACCGCGTTCATATACGGGGCCGATCTCCCCACAGACGCTGGGCATCCGTTGAACACGCTGCTGCTCGAGACCACGCTCGAGCTGGATGAGATCAACGCGGTGTACGGCCGGGCCGAGTACGTGCGGCGAACGGCCGCGGACCTGGCGCTCGTCGGGTCGGTGAGCCGGGAGCTCGATATCGGGGCGGTGTCGCTCGGGTACGAGCGCGGGCTGTGGCGTAAGCCCCGCGTGGCCGCCGGCCTGGGCGCGCGGGGCACCCTCAACCTGGTTCCCGAGGAGCTGCACTTGTTCTACGGGAGCCGCACGCCCGTGGGCCTGATGGCGTACGTGCAAGTGCGGCCGGGCTCTAATCGGAGGAAAGGATGAAGCCTGGAGGTGCGGGTGCCTGGCGGCGATGAATGCGGTCTATGCGACGTATTTCCCGAAGGACCCGCCTGCTAGCGCCCAGTCAGCCGCACCACTCCGAACACCAGACCGACCGTCGTGACGGCCTGCCCGACCCAGAACAGGAACATCCACCGGACGATGCGCGCTTCGAACGCGGCCATGCGGGTCTCCAGACGACTCTCGAGCGCTTCGAGCTTGGCGTCGAGCTGCGCGATGCGCTGCTCGAGCTTTGCATCGAACCGCCCGAAGTTCAGCTCGTTGAGCTCACGCAGATCGGTTCGGTACGTGGCGTCCACCGTATTGAACCACTCCACCAGCTCGTTGGTGATATCATCACCGAACTTCTCGTAGAACTTCCTGGACAGCTTGGCCGTCACCGGCACCGCGCGCTCCTGTTAGTCCGGCGACAGTCTAAGCCTACGCTCGGCGCTCGCGCTAGGCAATCCACCGCGAGCGGGATCGCTTTCACGCGCTAGCAGCAGCGCACGCCTTTTCCCTTCGCTTCGAAGAACTGCGCGACGTACTCCCGCTCCCCGAGCGTCGGCGCATGGCCGGCCGCCCGGCAATGCTCGAGATACGCCGCGTAGTCGGGCATGCCGAAGATCCGGCGCACAGCGTGGCGCCACCCCTTGCCGCCCTCTGCCGCCTTCTGCCGCCCTGTGCCGCCTTCAGTCCCCCGTCGCATATCCCGTCTCCACATACGGCGCCTCGTGCACGATGGCCGTCTTGCGACGCGACAAGACAAGCCAACACTCCCGGACGGACGTGAGGATGAGCACCGTCACCACGGTCATGAACAACAATGCCACGAACGTGTTCAGCCGGTCGTTGAAGATCAGGCGCGCCGCATCAGGGTTGGCGAACCCCGCGAGCGAGGCGGCGTGCGCCAGGAAGCCGAGCCGCGGGTCGGCGGAGAACACCTTCTGCCAGCCGGCCGTCATGGTGACGGTCACCAGCCAGGCGAGCGGCACAGCCGTCACCCACGCGAAACGGACCCGGCCCATCTTGATCAAGATTGTCGTACCCACGCACAGCGCCACCGCGGCGAGCAGCTGATTCGAGATCCCGAACAACGGCCACAGCGAGTTGATCCCGCCCAGCGGATCCACCACGCCCTGGTAGAGAAAGTATCCCCACCCCGCCACGACGCCTGCGCTCGAGACAATCACGCTGGGATACCACGAGGTCTCCGCGAACCGGGGCCACAGGTGCCCCCCGATCTCCTGCAGCATGAACCGCCCCACCCGCGTGCCCGTATCGATGGTCGTGAGGATGAACAGCGCCTCGAACATGATGGCGAAATGGTACCACAAGGCGTCGAGCGCCTTGCCCCCGAGCACGCCCGTCGCGCCGGCGAAGATCTGGGCCATCCCGACGGCCAGCGAGGGCGCGCCCCCCGAGCGGGCGACGAGCGTGGCCTCCCCCATGCGGGCCGCGAGCGCCTGCATGGTCTCCGGAGTGACGGTGAACCCCGCCTGGTTGAGCACCGCGGACGCCTGCGCCAGCGCCGCGGGCGTGGTGTTCATCGCGAAATAGACGCCCGGGTCGAGGGTGCACGCGGCGATCATCGCCATCACTCCCACGAACGACTCCATGAGCATGCCGCCGTACCCGATGACGCGTGCATCCGACTCCCGCGCGATCATCTTGGGGGTGGTCCCCGACGCGACGAGCGCGTGGAACCCGGAAATGGCGCCGCACGCGATCGTGATGAAAGCGAACGGAAACAGCTTCCCCGCGAACACCGGACCCTCCCCCAGCGTGGCGAACGGGGTGAGCGCCGGCATGCGGAGCGGCGGCAGAATCACCAGAATCGCCAGGGCGAGGACCACGATCGTGGTGATCTTCAAGAAGGTGGAGAGGTAGTCGCGCGGGCAGAGCAGCATCCACACCGGCAGCACCGAGGCGATGAACCCGTAGGCGATCATCATCCACGTGATGCCGAGCCCCGAATGGCGGAACCACGTGGCGACCGCCGGCTCGCTCGCCACCCAGCCGCCCGCCACCAGTGCGCCGACGAGCAGAACGGCGCCGGCCGCGGATGCCTCGCCCACCCGACCCGGCCGCCACACCTTCATCCACCACCCCATGAGCAGCGCGATCGGAATCGTGCACGCAATGGTGAACAGCCCCCACGGCGAGTCACGCAGCGCGTTCACCACGATGAGCGCGAGCACGGCGAGGAGGATGATCATGATGAACAGCACCGCCAGCATGGCCGTCACCCCCGCGGCCGGATTGATCTCCTCCTTGGCCATCTGTCCCAGGGACTTCCCGTCCCGGCGCAGCGAGCACACGAGGATCGTGAAGTCCTGCACCGCGCCCC
>DATHGL010000018.1:0-5050 GCA_035317625.1 Gemmatimonadales bacterium
CGTCGCGACGACAGGTGTAGTGGCGACCAACCCCACGCGGCCCGTTCACGCAAAGCAACCAGGCATCGTCCCCTGCGAGCGGTCGCACCGCGTTGGCACCCGCTTTGCGCCTAGCGCGAGAGGGAGGATCGCGCGATGGGCAACGGCACGGAGCACGCAATGTCTATGACCGGCGGGAAGACCGAGGTATGAGCGCTGCTCCGCTGCGCGTCTCACGCGAGCCGCCGCGCGGGCGCGACGACGACCTGCTGCTCTTGGAGGCGGTCAGGATCCGTGGCTGGGAGCGGTTGCTGTTCATCGAGTGTGGCGACGGCTGGGCAGCGGAGGAGGGGTGGCGTCGGATGGCCAAGGGGTACGTGTGTGGGCTGGACCGATCGGCGCGGCGGATCGCGCTTGCCGCGCGACTCCGGGGCGTCCCCGGGAAGCTGGAGTTCGGGACTTGGGACGGCTGCGCCGTGCCCTATCCCGACGGACGCTTTGATGCGGTGGTGCTGCAAGGCGATGTCAGGCACTGGTCGCGGCCGGTACACGTGTTGCGCGAGACGGGGCGAGTGGCACGCCGCGGTGGGGACCTGTACCTGACCGAGACCCGTGCGCCGATCCGGTACGGCACGCCGGAGTGGCCGCCGCTGCTCGCCGAGGCGGGCCTCGTGGTGCACGACGTCAGGGTCACCGGGGAAGGGCGGATTGCCCGCGTCTTGCGCGCCCGCGTCGCGGGCGAGCGTGCCTAGAAGATCGTGTAGATGAACGGCGCCAGCACCGATCCATGGGCGAAGACGAGCAGCGCGGCCACGCACAGTAACACGACCATGATCGGCAGCAGCCACCATTTCTTCCGGGCGCGCATGAACGCCCAGAACTCGCCCAGCAGCGTTGCGTGACTCATCTGGATGATTCCTTCCTCATTAGAATTGATGCTCCATGTCGCGCCGGCTTCGGGCCGCTTCCGGCCGTGGCACCCAGCAGGTCGTGAGGCGCCGGGAGCGTGTGAGCGGATCGCGACCGCGCGCGCGCAGCACCAGACCAATAGGTGCGATCACGCCGACGTAAACGATCCCGAGAAACACTGGCGTCGTGACGCGGGAGAGCGCCGCGCCCAGGGCGAGCCAGGCGCGCTCCACCGGTCCGAGGCGTGACGGCATCGCGAGGCCTCCGACGAGGAGCAGGCCTCCCAACGCGAGGGCGACCACTGCCGGAGCTTCCCGCGCGCGCCACCAGAGGACCCCGCCGAGCACGAGAAACGCCGCCCCCAGCGTGAGACCGAACCGCCGGCCTGCGGCGGGGGTCAATCGAGCTGGAATTCGTGCTTCCAATCGTCACTCTCCTTCCAGGCGGGCTGCTGCCCCTTGTCCAGCAGAAACGGTCCGACCACCAAGTAATCGATGTGCGTCCGCATGAAGCAGCGATAGGCGTCGGCGGGCGTACACACGATGGGCTCCCCACGGACGTTGAACGAAGTGTTCACGAGGACGGCGCAGCCGGTCAAGCGCTCGAACTCCGCGATCAGGTCGTAGTAGTCGGGGTTCGTGTCCCGTGCGACGGTCTGGATGCGCGCAGAGTAGTCGATGTGCGTCACGGCCGGCATGTCCGACCGCGCGACGTTGAGCTGGTCAATGCCCCACAGCCGGCGCTGATCGTGCGTCATGGGGATCTGGCGCTCGCGCTTCACGGGCGCGACCAGGAGCATGTAGGGCGAGTCGGCGTCGAGCTCGAAATAGTCGGCCGCCCGCTCCCGGAGCACGCTCGGCGCGAACGGCCGGAAGCCTTCGCGGAACTTGATCTTGATGTTCATCTGCGCCTGCATGCGCGGGCTGCGCGGGTCGCCGAGAATACTGCGCGCGCCAAGCGCCCGAGGACCGAACTCCATCCGACCGTTGAACCACCCGACCACCTTCTCCTGGGCGAGCAGCTCCGCGACCCGGCGCAGGAGGGAGCCACGCTCGAGCCGCTGATACGCGGCGCCCTGCGCCTCGAGATCGGCTTGGATCTCTGCGGGGGGAAACTCGGGCCCGAGGTACGCGCCCTTCATCGTGTCCCGGCCGGCGACGGCGGCCCGGGGGCGCTTGCAGTACCGGTGCCAGATGAGCTGGGCGATGCCGAGGGCACCGCCCGCGTCGCCGGCGGCGGGCTGAATCCAAAGCCGCTTGAACGGTCCCTCGCGAAGGATCCGCCCGTTCGCCACGCAGTTCAGCGCCACCCCTCCAGCGAGACAGAGATTCTCCAATCCCGTCTCCCGGTGGAGGGTATGCGCCATCCGCAGCATGATCTCCTCGCACACGACCTGGACCGACCGCGCGAGATCCATCTCCCGTTGCGTGAGCTTCGACTCTGGCACGCGCGGGGGCCCGCCGAACAGGCGATCGAACGCACCGTTCGTCATCGTGAGGCCCGTGAGGTAATTGAAATAGTCCTGGTTGAGGGTGAACGAGCCGTCCTCGTGCAGATGGACGAGCTCGCGGTAGATCGTCTCGACGTACTTGGGTTCGCCGTACGGGGCGAGGCCCATAACCTTGTATTCACCCGAGTTCACCTTGAAGCCGGTGTAGTAGGTAAACGCGGAGTACAAGAGGCCCAACGAGTCGGGCCAGTACAGCTCCTTGAGCAGCTCCAATTCACCCCCGCGCCCGACGCCCATCGACGCGGTCGCCCACTCCCCCACGCCGTCGACGGTGAGGATCGCCGCCTCCTCGAACGGTGAGGGGTAGAACGCGCTGGCAGCGTGCGACTCGTGGTGCTCCGCGTACAAGACCTCGCCTTCATAGCCACCCAGCTCCCGCCGGATGTCACGATCCATGAAGAGCTTCTCCTTGACCCACAGCGGCCCGGCCATGCGGAACGAGGCGAAGCCCTTCGGGGCCACGCCGAGGTAGGTCTCAAGGATGCGCTCGAACTTGAGCAGCGGCTTGTCGTAGAAGCCGACGTAGGCGAGGTCGGACGCGCGAATGCCGGCGGCCTGGAGACAGTAGGCGACGGCTTGAGCCGGGAACGCCGCGTCCCCCTTCTTGCGACTGAAGCGCTCTTCCTGTGCCGCCGCGACGATCTCGCCGTCCGCCAGCAGGCAAGCGGCGCTGTCGTGGTAGAAGGCGGAGATGCCCAGAATGTAGCTCGGAGCCATGAGGGATCGGGTAGAGTCGGTTCCTCGGCATCAGCAGGCACCGTGCTACCACGTCCCTGCGCGCCGTAAGCGATTGTCGGACAGCCCATTCCAGCGGATCAACCCGCTCGCCAGCCTAGCTCGACTGTGGCGCGCGCGCAATAGGCGCTGGCGGGCTCGGTGCGCGCGCTGCCACATCTCCTCCTTACGCAACGACTGGGCCATGACCCCCCTTGGCAGGGTGCTCGGCAGTCGGCTCGCTTCTTGCCCACTACATGCGTACGGCCTGCGCTCCCCAGGGGCGATCGCGCTCGCGCTTCGGTCCGCGCCCTTCGGCGACTCCCCGGCGCGCAGACCCGAACCCGATGACGACCTTCTCGCGGCGTGGCGCATGGACAACACTCACGTTGGTGCAAGCTCGGCCGCAGGGCGCCAGCCGGCGCGGCCCGGAGACGGCTTGGATTTCACGATTACGACCGTCAATCCGCTCGACTGCGCCGCAGACATCAAACAGTTGTTCGTGACCCACGGGCGGTCCGATTTTCCAGCGTTCTTCGATCGAGCGTACCCAACGGCCGTTCGGACGGGCGCGATGAGTTGGGTTGCGCGGGACCGAGCGGGACAGGTCGTGATGCACGTCGGCTGCTTCCCGCAGCGGTTTCGGTTCGGGGAGCGCGAGGTCGTCGGGGGGTTGTTAGTGAACGCGCTGGTGGCGCAGGCGTATCGGTCTTTCTTCCCCGCTCAAGCGCTGATGAGACGGGCGCAGCAGGAATCGAAGGCGCGCGGCGACCTCGACTTCCTCTACACCGACCCCAATGAGCCGGCCCGGGCTGTGCTCGAGGTGTGCGGCTTCGTCAAGGTGGGCACGATCGGGCGATACGTGCTCCCCGTAGGAGATCGGCGCAGGCTCGTCGACCGCGCAATCCGGTTCCTGCACATCGGCGTTCGCGTCGTGAAGGGCATGCCCTCCGATACCGTTCTGGTTGCGCATCCGGCGGCGGAGTTCTTGGCGACAGGCTTTGAGGCTCCCTCGGGCGACTCGCCGCGGCTGAGGCCGTACTACACGAACGACCGTTATGCGGCCCGCATGGCGGGCTATCCCAGTGCGTCCGACCGATGGTTTACGTTCCACCGAAACGGCGACGCGAGCTCGACCGCAGCGGGACTGCTCGTGCGCGGGCCCGACCCGTCCGGCGTTGCGACCCTGTACGCGGTCCGTCGGGAGCCGCAGCAGCTCTTGGCCGGGTTGATTCCGGGACTGATCACCGTGTTGCGCCGCATGGGGTGCACGCGGCTGCAAATTTCGACGCTGGCGGAATCCGGCTTCGGAAGAGAGCTGCGAGCCGCGGGCTTCGTGCGGCGGCGGGATGCGACGCCGTTGATCGCCGCTGGGTTGACCCGGGTCGGTGAAGCCGTGGTGCGCTCGGTGCTCCTGTGGGAGATCACGGACCTCGACTGCGACCGGTAGCGCGGCTCGAACCCCCTCGCATCCGACGACCGATACCCGCTGGCGGCGCGGTCCGCAACGTTCAGCCATCCTTCCGCGTGGTCGCCATAGCGGCCGCGCCACACTGTATCGCAGGGACGCATGTGCACGCCGGGCGCTAGATGTAGATGTCGTTGTGGCAAAATGACTTACCGCTACGCACGGGGCACCGGGGCCGGCGGCGCCGGGCTTGCAGCTTCCACCTGCCGAGCGATCACCCCGATCCGACTCCCATGGGCGGTACGGGCTGTCGTGACTACGTCCACTCAGAGGAGTCCCATGCTCACAGCACGGGCGTCAAACTGCCTAGTGACGGGGGGTGCCGGGTTCATCGGTTCGCACCTCACCGCTCGGCTGGTTGCTCTCGGACACTACGTTCGGGTCGTCGACAATCTCA
Source organism: Gemmatimonadales bacterium (assembly GCA_035317625.1). Classification (GTDB taxonomy): domain Bacteria; phylum Gemmatimonadota; class Gemmatimonadetes; order Gemmatimonadales; family GWC2-71-9; genus AG41. The sequence continues at coordinate 4,978 of DATHGL010000018.1, forward strand.
GCACGGGGGATGAAGCCAATCTCGCCGGGTTGGATGGGGAGATCGACTTTCTCCGTGGCGATCTTTGCGAGCT
>DATHGL010000019.1:0-5616 GCA_035317625.1 Gemmatimonadales bacterium
CCACTGGCTTGGTGACAGAATCTCTCTTACCGCCTTACCGCCCTAGTAAGTCGGCGGCAGCTTCTTATATCGCTCGAACAACTCCGTCTGGCGGCTCGTCAGCGGGATCTCCTTGCCCCGAATCAGCACGTGCTCCACCCCGGTCGTGAACTCGAACGGGTCTCCCGACCAGACGACGACATTGGCCACTTTGCCGGGCTCGAGCGAGCCGTAGCGATCCGCCACTCCGAAGATCTCCGCGGGCGACAGGGTCACGGCACGCAGCGCCTGGTCCCACGTCATGCCGTAGGACACGGCGTTCCCCGCCTGCTGGCGTAGGTTGCGCGACTGGTGGGTGTCGGTCTCGAGCAAAGCGACTGTGACGCCGGCCTTGGCGAGGACGGCCGCGTTTCCGTAGCGGACGCCGAGGGCGTCGTAGCCGGGGATGTTGTTCATCGGCTCCACCAGGACGGGGACGCCCGCCGCGGCGATCCCCGCTGCGATCTCCCAGCCCTCGGCCGCGCCGGCGAGAATGAGCTTGACCTTGAACTCCTTCGCGAGCCGCAACGCGGTCTCGATGTCGCTCCGCCGGTTGGCATACGCGATCAGCGCGACGCGGCCGTGAAGCATCGGCAGCAGAGCCTCCAGATCCGGTGCCGATGCCGACAGGGGCTGCATCTGCGCGCGGCTGAAGTCGACCTTACGCCGCTCGTACTCGAGCGCGTCGCGGAACACGCGGCGCAGCCGATCGGCCACCGCCGCGCGTGAGCCACCGGCATCGTCCTTGGCGCTTTCCGACAGGTCGGCCACGATTCCCACCGGGGACTTCACGAGCATCTGCTCGATCGTTGCGCCGTCCAAATCGATCAGGACCGCCTGGCCGCTCACGAGGTTGCCCGTGGGCACGGCAAGGGCGGTCGTGATCCCCTCGATGCGCGTGACGGGGATGAGGGTCGAGGCCGGGTTGATCCCCTCCATCACATTGAAAGCCGCGGCGATGGTGTCGCCCTGAACGGTCGCCTCACGCGTCCCCGGCACGGCGCTGACCTCCACGAGGCCGAGCTGGCCCGCCCCGTCGATGAGCCCTGGGGTGATCCACTTGCCCGCAGCGTCGATGCGGGTCGCATCCGAGGGAATGGATACGTTCGTCCCGACGGCGATGATCCGGCCGTCGCGGATCAGCAGGCTGGCGTTGGCGAGCTTCGGGCCGGAGACGGGATACACCGTTCCACCTGTTATGGCGATGGTCTGGGCAAGCAGGAAGGCGATCATCGGTCACTCCCGGGGGCGGGCACCTCACCCACCTCGAAGTCGGTGCGCGGCTGGTGCGCGGGATCGGTGCGGTCGTACACGAGCCAGCCGTCGTTGTAGACCTGCACGGCCTTCGCATAGACCGAGAACGGATCGCCGGACCACACCACCACGTCGGCCATCTTGCCCGGCTCGAGCGTTCCGACGATCGAGTCGAGCCCGAGGGCCCAGGCAGGGTTGGCCGTGACCCACCGGAGGGCCTGGTCGCGCGTGATCGGAATGCCGGACCGCTGCCCAGCGTACATCGCCTTGGCTGCTTCCTGGTTGAGCCGTTGGATGCCACCCGGATCGTCCGAATGGATGATCGGCCGGCCGCCCGCCTGTTGGTTGAGTGCCGCGTTCTGCTGGATCCCATCCAGCGCTTCTTCCTTGAAGCCCCACCAGTCGGCCCACACCGAGACCGACGTCCCTTCCTGGGCGAGCAGGTCCGCGATCTTGTACGACTCTACCGCGTGGTGAAACGACCGGATCTTGAAGCCGAACTCGTGCGCCAGGTCGAGCATCTGGGCCATCTCGTCGGCGCGGTAGCAGTGGTTCTGCACGTAGATGTTGCCGCGCAGCACCTCCGTCAACGACTCGAGTCGCAAGTTCCGCTCGGGCGGATCGCCTTTGTGGTCCTTGTTCCAGGTGTCCCATTTGCGACGGTACGCCTCCGCCTGGATGAACGCCGCCCGATAGCCCGCCATGTTGCCCATGCGGGTGGACGGGCCGCCCCGCCGGCCGTAGACGCGCTTGGGGTTCTCGCCGCAGGCCATCTTCAACCCGTAGCGCGCGCCGGGAAATTTCATCTCCTGCACGGTGCGCGCCGGGATGAGCTTCAGGATCGCGCTCCGCCCCCCGATCAGGTTCGCGGAACCGGGGAGCGCCTGGATGGTCGTGATGCCGCCGGCGATGGCGAGGGGGATCTGCGGGTCCTGCGGCCAGAACGAGTGCTCCGCCCACACCTCCGCCGTGACCGGGTTGGTCGCCTCGTTGCCGTCCGACTCGGCCTCCGTCCCGGGCGCCGCGTATACGCCGAGATGCGAGTGGTCGTCGATCAGCCCGGGTGTGACGTACTTGCCCGCGCCGTCCACGACGACGGCGTCGGCCGGCGCGTCGACGGTCGCGCCGACGGCGACGATGCGCCCGTCCCTGAGCAGGATGGCGCCATGGGGGATTTCCTGCCCGGTCGCAGTCATGATCGTTGCGCTGCGGATCACGACCGGCGGGTTGGCGTGGCGCTGATAGCGGGACGGATACTGTGCCCGGTTGACGCTCGTGCTCTCGGCGAGCGAGGCGGCAGACTGAGCCGGCGTCGCCTGGTGAGCGGCACGAGCCCCGGCGGATGCGCACGCACCCGTCAGCGCGAGCAGCAGTGACCACAATTGCCGCATGCTGGTGTCCTCCGTGTTGCGTTTACTTGACGAGTTCGACCACGAACGGCTGTCCGACGAACTCCGTCTTCAGGAGACGTCGGGGGGTAGCCGTGCTGACGTACATCGTAAACGGCACGCGCGAGCCCGTCACGTCGATCCGGTAGGCCTGGAACGTGCCGGCCGGCACCGTCACGGCCTCGGGTCCACCCACCTTGAACGTCAGCACCTTCACGGCCGCCTCGCTCGGGGTGAAGAACGTCAGCGCGAGGGACGCACCGGGTGCAAGGGGCAGGGCCGGCACGACGAACGGAACGGCGTTCTCGTCCACGGTGCCCGGCGGCAGCGCGGTGTCGATGTCGAATCGCTTGACCGAGCCGTCCGGTTGCGGGGCGGCGCTCGATCCCTTGACGCGGCCGCCACCGTACGACAGGTGCGTCTCGGACTTCTGACCCTGTTGGGCCGTCACCTGATCGACCTGCCGCACCGATCCGTCGGCGGGGTCGAGCACGACCGTGGTCTGCTGTTGGAACACGCCGTTCGCGAGGGTCGAGCGCTCCGCGTAGACGAGCGAGTCGGCCGGTCGTCGAATCTCGGACACGGTGAAGCCCCCCGGATTACCCTGAATCAGGACGCGGGAGCTGTCGCTGTGAGCCGCGAACTGCGCGGGGTCGAGCGCCACAGGGGCGGCCGTGGGACTGAGATCCTCGGGCGCGAGCGGCTTGCCGTCCACGTCGATCATGCGAACGGGAGCTATCGCCTTGAGCCGATCGTAGAGCTTGGCTCCGTCGCCCACGACCACGATCGTGAGGGCGCCGCGCCGGTACAGGCGGGCGGCCGCCGCACGCGCCTGTTGGGCGGTCACGGCGCTCAGCCGCTCGCGATACAGCCGCAGGTAGTCGTCCCCCAACCCGAGCAGCTTCACGTTGGCGACCTGGCCGGCGATTTGGCTCGGCGTTTCGATCGTGAGCGGGAACGACCCGACAAGGAATCCCTTGGCCGCGACCAGCTCCGAATCCGGAATTGGCTCGGTGCGGATTCGGTCGACCTGGTGCAGCAGCTCGCGCAGGGCGCTGTCCGCCACGTCGGTTCGGACCTCTGCCGTTGCCTGCCAGTACCCCAGGCCGCGATAGCGATGCAGCGCGGCGTAGGCGCCGTACGTCCAGCTCTTCTGTTCGCGCAGGACGAGAAACAGCCGTGCATCCGGCCCGCCACCGAGGACCTGCGTGGCCACCCGGCCCGCGTAGTACACCGGATCGGTGGGCACGATGGTCGTGTTGCCGAGGGCGACGTTGGCCTGCGCCGAGCCCGGCCGATGCACCAGCAGGATATCCGTCTTCAGACGCGCCGCCGGCGCGGCCAGGCCGGGGCTCACGGGCGGCGCGCCCCGCCAACCGCCGAAGGCTTTGGCCGCCAGTTCCCGCGCCTGGACATCCGTCACGTCCCCAGCGACCACGAGCAGCGCGCCTACGGGCCGCAGCCGCTGGCGCGCGAACTGCACCACGTCGTCGCGGGTCACCGCTCGATAGCTCTCGCGCGTCGGGCTTTTCCCGTACGGATTTCGCGCGTAGGTCTCACGCCCGAAGAACCGCTGCGCCACGGCCCCCGGCTGCGACAGCTGCAGCGCCAGCGCCGACAGGGCGCGGGTACGGGCCAGCTCGAGCTCGCTCTCCGGGAAGGTCGCATGCGACGTCACCTCGCCGAGCAGGTCGAACACGAGCTCGGCCTGGTCGCTCAGTGCGTCGGCCGAGATCGTCAGAAAGTCGGCGCCGGCGGACGCCGCGAGCGTGCCGCCCACCCCTTCGATCGTGGCGGCCAACTGCTCGGCACTGCGCGCGTCCGTACCCTTGGAGAGCAGCTCCGCCGCGAGCTCGGCGAGCCCTTCCTTGCCGGCCGGATCGTAGATCCCGCCGGCCCGGAAGGCGAGGCTCACCGACACGACTGGCTGCTCGTGATGCTCGATCACCACGAGCTGGAGCCCGTTCGGGAGCGTTGCTTCCTTGAAGGGTGGGAAGCGGACGGGGGAGAGCGGCATCGGCTTGGGCGGCGTGGTGGGGAAGCCCTGGGCCGAAAGGCGGTAAGGCGGTAAGGCGGTAAGCACCGCCGCCAGACCTACCGCCCTTCCGCTATACCGCCATCCCGCGTTCACTGCGCCCCGCCGCCCGCCGGCGGCCTCACGATGACGACCAGCGCATTCGCCGGATCGAGATATCGCGCCGCCACTCGGCGGAGGTCCGCCGCCGTCACCCTCAGGTAGTGGTCCAGATCGGTGTTGATCTCCGCGACCGACGAATGGAACATGTCGTAATGGTGCAGCTCCTCGGCCTTGCCGAGGGTGTTCTCGCGGTTGTGAATGAACGTCGCGCGGAACGTGTTCTTCGCCTTCGTCAGCTCCTCCTCCGTGACGTCGCTGGTTCGCAGGCTGTCGAGCTGCGCCACCACGAGCGTGTCGAGCTTGAGCGGATCCACACCCTGGTTCGCGATCGCGAGGGTGAGCAGTACGCCCGGCCCGCGCCGCGAATCGAACGGGTTCATGACCACCTGCGTGCCGAGGGCGGCCTTCTCGCGCCGCACGACCGCCACGTTGAGCCGTGAGCTCTCGCCCTGACCGAGGATGACGTTGAGGAGCTCGAGCGCTGGAGTGTCCGGGTCGGCATGCGGCGGCACGCGGTAGACACGAAGCACCGCCGGCAGGTTGGCGTGCGGATCCACCACCGCGCGGTGGGCGGTGCCGGGCGAGAGCCGGACGTTGCACGCGACGGGCGGCGGCTCGGGGTGGCGGGGAATCTCACTGAAGTACTCGTTCACGAGCCGCCGCAGCTCGAGCGGCCGAACGTCGCCCACCACCACGAGCGTGGCGTTGTTCGGGGCGTAGTACGTGTCGAAAAAGGCCTGCACGTCGGACAACTGTGCGGCGTTGAGGTCGTCCATCGAGCCGATCACGGTATGGGCATACGCGAAGCATGCGGCGCTG
>DATHGL010000020.1:0-6295 GCA_035317625.1 Gemmatimonadales bacterium
CCAGCGTACTTGCGGGCCGCGCTCCTCGCCGGCGCGTCCGGCTACATCGTCAAGAAGGCGGCCGATGTCGAGCTGTTGACGGCGATCCGCGCCGTCCACCAGGGCCGCTCCTTCGTGGATCTCACCCGTCCCGCCGAGGAAGTGGGAGGCCATCAGGTCCGGCACGTCTCCCGCAACCTACCGACGACTGGGCGGGCCAGGCCCCTGAGCCGGCGTGAGGCCGAGGTGCTCCGGCTGCTGGCCCAGGGGCACACGAACCAGGAGGCCGCCGACCACCTGGCCGTGAGCGTGAAGACCATCGAGACCCACCGCAAGCGCCTGAGTGACAAGCTCGGCCTCAAGACCCGCGCCCAGCTGTTCCGCTTCGCCGTCGAGGTCGGCTTGCTCCAAAGCGAGTAGTCGCTGCCTCCAAGGGCCGATGTCAGTGATTTCCCTGACATCCACATCTACATCCATGTCAGTGGTTTCCCCGATACTCTCAGCCCGACTGGCACCGTAAGGTGGCACTCGAGAAATTGGGCCCAACCCCAGGAGGTTGGCTGCGTGCGGCATATTCGGGTAGCGCGTCACGGGCTCGTCGGCGACCAATGCGCGACTCGCGAACGAGCCCTACATCGGTGATTCGCGCTCTTGTTGCCGGTCGCTCCCGTGTTCATCGTGAGGCGCTTGCCTTGGCTCTGTCGCAAGCTCGCCGCGTGCGTGTGCTGGGAACGGCGGCACATCGAGAAGAGATTCTTGCGCGCCTTGCGGAGGCCCCTCCGGACATCGTCCTGGTCGACTTCGCGATGCCCGAGTCCGCGAGTATCGTGGCCGAGATCAGGCGTCGGGCGCCCACCGTCAAGGTGGTGGCGATCACGCTGGGCGATACCGAGGCGGAGGTCATCCAGCTTGCTGAGGCGGGCGTCGCCGGCTACGTGCTGCCGGATGGATCGCTCGACGATCTGATCATCGCGGTGGAGAGCGCGGTCCGGGGAGAGCTGTATTGCCCTCCTCGCGTGGCGTTCACGCTACTCCGCCGTGTGGGAGCGATCGCTCTCGGGAGCGTGACAGCGACGAAGGACCAGGCGGCACCCAGCCCCGTCCATGAGCTTACCGGCCGAGAGCGGGAGATCCTGCAACTGGTCGATCAGGGCATGTCCAACAAACAGATCGCCCGCCATCTGGGCATCGAAGTGGCGACGGCCAAGAACCATGTGCACAACATCCTCAAGAAGCTGCACGTGCACCGGCGCATTGAGGCGTCAGACTGGTACCGGCAGGGAGGGTTTCACCTCAAGCTGGAAGCCTAGACCCGGAGGAGATTCAGCCGACTATGACCACGTCGTCCGTGCAGGACAAGCAATTTCGGCAAATGCTCGACGCCGCCCCCGATGCCATGGTCGTCGTCGACCGTGGGGGGAGCGTGGTGGCGCTGAATCGGGAGGCCGAGCGACTCTTCGCGTGGACCGATGCCGAGCTGCGGGGCGAGCCGTCCAGCCGGCTCATCCCCCAGCGCTTCCAACAGGTATACGACGCGCTGGGCGTGAGCGATGCCGAGCTGCTGGAGACGTCGCCGAAGGGTGCCCCGGTTAGGATCTTCGCCCGGCGACGGGACGGCAGCGAGTTTCCGGTCGAAATCCACCGCAGCCCCCTCGGTCCCGGCGACGACCCGCTGTTTTTGGTGACGATGCGCGATCTCACCGAGTGGCGGGGCGTGCAGGAGAGCCTGTTCCGCCAGAAAGAGCAAGCCGTCGGCACCCTGGCCTCGATCGCGGACGCCGTCATCACGACCGACGTGACGGGGGCGATCACGTATCTGAATCCCACGGCCGAGCGACTCACCGGGTGGCGCACCACCGAAGCGCTAGGGCAGCCCGCGGACACCGTCCTCACGCTCATCTCCGACGCGACGCGGCAGCCGATCGAGAACATCCCCGCCCGCTGTGTCCGCGAAGGGCGCGCGGTGGATTTGGCCGACGGCGTGCTGCTGGTGCGCCGCGATGGGACGGAAGTGCCGATCGGGGACTCGGCGGCCCCGCTCCGCGACCGCCACGGGACGACGACCGGGGTGGTCCTGGTCTTTCACGACGTGACGGAGCGGCGGCGCGCCGCCCGCAAACTCTCGCATGAAGCCACGCACGATGCCCTCACGGGCTTGGTGGGCCGGAAAGAGTTCGAGGACCGCCTGGCGCGGGTGCTGGCGGAGGCCGCGGCTGGTGTGGCGGAGCACGCACTGTGCTACCTGGACCTCGACCGATTCAAGGTCGTGAACGATACCTCCGGGCACGAGGCCGGGGATGACCTGCTCCGCGCCATCGGCCGCCTGCTGAGCGGTCGGTTGCGCAGCCGCGACACGCTCGCACGCCTTGGCGGCGATGAATTCGGCGTCCTCCTGGAATACTGTTCGTTGACCAAGGCTGAAGAGATCGCCGGAAAGCTCGAGCAGGCGGTCACAGAGTTCCGGTTCGTGTGGGGCGAGGAGACCTTCTCGCTGGGCGTCAGCATCGGCGTCGTCCCGATCACCGCGGCGAGCGGACGCACGGCGGACGTCCTGCGCGCCGCCGATGAGGCCTGTTACGCCGCCAAGGACGCCGGCGGCCACCGCGTCCATCTCGCGCGGCCGGAGGCGCCCCCTGGCGTCCACCAGCAGGTGGAGGCCCGACGCATCACGCGCCTCACGCGAGCGGTGGACGAAGGTCGCTTTCAGCTGTACGCGCAAGCGATCATTCCCCTGGCACCGCAGCAGCCGGGCCGTCCCCGGTGCGAGATTCTGCTGCGCCTGCCGAACGAGCAGGGGGGCGTCGAAACCGCGGACTCGTTCCTCCCACAAGCGGAGCGCCATCGCCTCATGCCGGCGATCGACCGCTGGGTCGTGCGCCAGACCGTCGCGGTCCTGAGCCAGTGGCATCGGGACCACCCGGAGAACGAGCTGCCCCTGTGCTCGATCAACCTCAGCGTTTCGTCCCTGGACGATGTGGACCTGATCGCCGCCGTGCGGGAGAACTTGGCGCAGTCCCAGCTTCCGCCGGAGGCCCTGTGTTTCGAGATCGCCGAAGCCGCCGCCCTCGGGAACTTCGCCCAGCTGGTGCGCCTCATCGCCGAGATCCGGGCGACGGGCTGCGGCGTCGGGCTGGACAACTTCGGCAACAGCCTGGCCTCGTTCGCCCACCTCAAGGCGCTGTCGGTCGACTATGTGAAGATCGGCGGGCACTACGTCCGGGGCGTCGCCGACGATCCCGTGTACGGCACGCTCGTGAGAGCCGTCAACGAGATCGGTCGCATCATGGGCATCGTCACGATCGCTGAGGAGGTGGAAAGCGAAACCATTCTGGAAAAGCTGCGGGGCCTGGGGGTGGGATATGCACAGGGGCATGCGGTAGCCCCGCCGGCGCCGCTCGTGGACCGGGACGGAGAAGTGACCTTCCCCCGGATTCAACGATTGGCGGCCGCCACAGCTTCCAAACCGGGACCCTGACCGAGCGAGAGCCGGAGGCGGGGCTTGAACCCGCGACCCCCGCATTACGAATGCGGTGCTCTACCGCTGAGCTACTCCGGCGTGCCCGCAATCTAATATGGCGCCTCCGTGCATGTCTGCAGGCCGCATTCGGAGATAGATCGCTACTCCCGCCGGCGTTCCTCACCCTTCGTCAGCCTCCACTCAGCGAATTTCGAACGTGAGCGTCGCCCAGTTGGACTCATAGTCGAGGCGTGGCTAACCTTCGGGTCGGATGAACGGTCCCTCGACCAGCCGCCCTGGTGCACATCCGTCGGTGAGCGGTCCGATGGCTCTGCTGCCCCGCAGGCTCCCGTACCCGGCGGCGGTCGCGCTGCTCGCCGTCGTGTACTACGGCTCCGCGAAGGTGGGGCTCGTCGCGGCGGTGGCGCACGGTGTGGTGTCGTCCGCCTGGCCGCCAACCGGCATCGCGCTCGCCGCCCTCCTGCTTGCGGGAGTGCGCTACTGGCCCGTCATCACGATCGGGGCGTTCGTCTTGAACGCCACCTCGGGGGTGTCGTTGATAGGGGCCGCGGGTATTGCGATAGGCAACACGCTGGAAGCGGTCGTCGGGGCCTTGGTGCTCAAACGGGGCGCGCGCTTCCGCCCATCGCTCGACCGCCTCCGGGACGTGCTGGCACTGGTGCTCATAGCGGGCGTCCTCAGTTCCACGGTGAGCGCGACCATCGGTGTCGCGAGCCTGTGGCTGAGTGGTGCCATCGCCTCGACCTCCATTCAGCCGCTGTGGCTCGTGTGGTGGTCGGGCGACGCCATGGGCATGTTGGTCGTCGCGCCCGTCTTCCTGACGTGGCTGACCGCCCCACGCGTTCGCGACGCACGCGCTCGAGGGGTGGAAGCCGTGACGTTTGTCGTGATTCTGGTGGTCTTGACCCATTTCCTGTTCAAGACTCCGTCCAGCTACGTCTATGCCGTCTTCCCCGTCGCCATCTGGGCCGCGCTGCGGTTCGGTCCCCGGGGAGCGGCGACGGCCACGCTGCTCGTGTCCGGCTTGGCGGTCGGGTACACACTGCGGGGATTGGGTCCCTTCGTCGCCTCGACACCCACGCACAATCTGGCCCTGCTGCAGACGTTCATGGCGCTCCTCGCCGTGACCGCGCTGGTCCTGGCCGCCGTGATGACGGAGCGCAACGCGGCCGTACAGTCATTGACGGAATCTGAGGCACATTATCGCGTCCTGTTCGAACGGAACCCCAACGCTCTTTGGGTCTACGACCTGCAGACGCTGGCGTTCCTCGCCGTAAACGAGGCGGCGCTGCGCCAGTACGGCTATGCACGTGAAGAATTCCTCGAGATGACGCTCAAGGACATTTGTCCGCCGGAAGACGTTGCCGGACTGCAGGACCGACTTGCGAGTGCCGCGGAGGGGCTGGTTGCAGCGGGCGAGTGGCGGCACCGGCGGAAGGACGGCACGATCATCGACGTGGAAATCACGCGGGACAAACTGACATTTGCCGGGCGCCCGGCCGGCCTCACGATGGCCCACGACATCACGAGACGCAAGTCCGCCGAAGGCCAGCTGCGTCAAGCGCAGAAGATCGAGGCGGTAGGCCGGCTGGCGGGCGGCATCGCGCACGACTTCAACAATCTCCTGACGGCCATCTTCGGGTCGGCCGGTCTCTTGCTCGAGGATTTGAGTGTCGACGATCGGCGCCGGTTGGACGTTGAGGACATCAAGGGGGCGGCGGAGCGCGCCGCGGCCCTGACGCATCAGCTGCTCGCGTTCAGCCGTCAGCAGGTGCTCGCGCCCCAGGTCCTCGACCTGAACGCGCTGATCACCGACCTCGAGAAGATGCTGCGGCGACTGATTCGCGAGGACGTGGAATTCCGCACGGTGCTGGCACCCGACCTCGGCGCGGTACGGGCCGATCCGGGCCAGCTCGAGCAGGTCATCACGAACCTCGCCGTCAACGCCCGAGACGCCATGCCCCAAGGGGGCAAGCTCACCGTCGAGACCGCGAACGTCGATCTCGACGACACCTATGCGGAGGAGCATGGCGCTGTGGTCCCGGGGCGCTATGCGATGCTCGCCGTGAGTGACACGGGCGTCGGCATGGACGCCCAGGTCCAGGGACACATCTTCGAGCCGTTCTTCACCACCAAGGAGAAGGGCAAGGGGACAGGGCTCGGTCTCGCTACGGTGTACGGCATCGTGAAACAGAGCGACGGCTACATCGAGGTGTACAGCGAACCCGGCCACGGCACGTGTTTCAAGATCTACCTTCCCCGTCTCGCGGCCGCCGCCCAGCCGCCCGCACCCAAAGCCCTGCCACCGGCCTCCCTCCGCGGCTCCGAAACCGTTCTCCTGGCGGAAGACGAAGCGGCTGTCCGGAAGCTCACGCGGCGGGTGCTGGAGGTGCACGGCTACACCGTGCTGACGGCGGCTGACGGGGAGGAGGCCCTGCGCTTGGCCAACGGGCACCAAGGGCCGATCCACCTGCTCTTGACCGACGTCGTCATGCCCAACATGAGCGGACCCCAGCTCGCGCAGCGCGTGGTGTCGGCACGGCGTGGGACGAAGGTCCTGTATCTGTCGGGGTACGCTGACGACGCCATAATGCGTCACGGAGTGCTCGAACCGGGGACCGCGTTTCTCCAAAAACCGTTCACGCCCCACGGGCTGGCCCGCAAGCTGCGGGAGGTACTCGACGCCGGCTGAAGGGGCCGTCACCACGCGCCCCCGGTAGGTCCGATGTCGATTGTGAGCTCCGCGGAACGACGATATAGTATGCAAGCGCCGGTTCTCGGTCGCCACATCGGGAAAGGAGTCGAGGAATGAGCGGGGTGCGGGTACTGGTTGGTACA
>DATHGL010000021.1:0-2896 GCA_035317625.1 Gemmatimonadales bacterium
TCACCGTGACGGACAATCAAAATGCGACGGACAACGTGTCGCAGGTGGTGAACGTCACGGCGCCGCCCCCACCGCCGGACCAGCCGCCGGTCGTGACCGCCGGCGGGAATCAACACGTGCCGGTGGGCCTGTTGTTCACGCTCCAGGGCGCGTCCTTCAGCGATCCTGACCACGATGCACCGTGGACCGTCAGTATCGATTGGGGCGACGGTTCGTCACCAAGAACGTTCGAGACGTCCAACGAGGGGTCGATCGGCGGAACGCACTCGTATCCTGTGACGCTCCTGGGAGCCAGCTACACGCTCCGTATAACCGTGCGGGACGCTCATGGCCTTAGTCACTCGGCGACGAAGACCGTCTTTGTGGACATACTGTGACCGCGCGGTGGCGTGTTGGGACCTGTCTGGCGACGCTTGCCGCGCTCAGCATGAGCTGCCAGCTCGACGAGCTGCTCCGTGAGGGTGCGGCACCGCCGTCCCACCGGCCAGCCCAACTGGTCTTCACCACGGTCCCACTGACGGCGCGCGCCGGACACCCGATCAGCCCGCCGGTGCAAGTCACGCTCCAGGACTCGGCGGGGCAACCGACGGCCGGCGACAGCGCGATCACCGTGCGGCTCGGCGCCAATCCCGGACAGGCCGCGCTCGCGGGCGACACCGCCGCGCGCACGGTGAACGGCGTCGCGCGGTTCGTGAATCTCCGCCTCAAGAAAGCCGCGACCGGGTACACGCTGACCGCCCGGTACCCAGGGCTTCCGCCGGACACGAGCCGCCCCTTCACGGTCGCGCCAGACTCGCCCACCGGGCTCACGTTCACGGTGCAGCCGAGCGCCGCCACGGCGGGCCGGGCGATCGAGCCGCCGGTCGAGATCAAGGCGTTCGACTCGCTCGGCAACCAAACCACGACCTTCGGCGGCGTGGTGCGCGTGGCGCTCGGCAAAGACGGCAGCGCCGGCCGGAACGCGAAGCTCGCCGGGAACACGTTTGCGTCCGCGGCCGCCGGGGTGGCCGCCTTCCCCAATCTGCGGGTCGATCGGGCGGGCACCGGCTATACCCTCACGGCTGCGTTCGGCACGGTCGCCGAGGCACGTCCGCCCGTGAAAGAGAGTGCGCCCTTCGACATCACCGAGCCGCCGCCGAGCGCGACCCACCTGGAGGTCATCACGCAACCGCCCCCGTTCCCGCTGCGCTCGGCACCTTTCCAGGTGCAGCTGGCCGCCGTGGACAGCCAGAGTCGCATCGTCAGCGCCTTCGCGGGTGTCGTGACGATCGCTATCGCGCACGACGGCAGCGCCGCCACCAACGCGCGGCTCGGGGGCGCCACCGCGGCCCCCATCGTGAACGGCATCGCGACGTTCACCGACCTGAGCATAGACCAGACGGGAGTGGGTTACACGCTGCGAGCGAGCACGCCGGACTTGACGGGCGTGACGAGCCAGGCCTTCGATGTCGTGCTTTGACGCTCCCCGCCCGCGGCTCGGCGCCGTGGTCTTGGCGCTCGCCTCGCTCCTCGGCTGCAAAGTCGACGCGCTGTTCAAAGAACACGCTCCTCCCCCGGCGGCCCGGCTCGTGTTCACGCCGCCGCCCGATGCCGTCGCCGGCGAACGCCTGTCCCCTCCCGTCCAGGTCAGCGCCGTCGATGACGCCGGGAACGTCGACACCAGTTTCCACCTCCCCTTCACCATCACGCTGGGGGAGAACCCGGGACGCGCCACCCTCGCGGGGACCCGGACCGTCGACCCGGTGAGGGGCGTCGCGACATTCGCGGACCTCTCACTCGACAAGGCGGGCACCGGCTACACCCTCGTCGCGACCGCCCCCGGCCAGCGCGGGGTCACGAGCCCGCCCTTCAACGTCACCCCGGCCGCCGCCGCCAGGCTCGCGTTCACCGCACAGCCCAACGACGCCGTCGCGGGCAGCGTCATCACGCCGGCGGTGCAGGTGACGGCCTTCGACACCCTCGGCAACGTGGTCTCGAGCTTCACCCAAAACATCACGATGGCCCTGGAGACGAATCCGACCGGGGCGGCGCTCGGCGGATCGAAGACGGCGCCGGCCGTGAACGGCGTCGCGACGTTCGCCGACCTGAGCGTCAGCGAGGCGGGGACCGGCTACACGCTCGCGGCGAGTGCGAGCGGCCTCGCGCGCGCCACGAGTGACGGGTTCGACATCACCGCGGCACCGCCCACGACGGGCGACCTCACGATCACGACGACCACCACCGGGGAGAGCCGGGATCCCGACGGCTACGTCGTGACACTGGATGGTGGTTCGAGCCAGGCGATCGGGACCAACGCGACCATCACGGCCACAGGGATCCCCGCGGGAAGTCACACCGTGGTCCTGTCGGGCGTGGCGTCGAACTGCACGGTGAGCAACGGGACATCGCGGACCGTCGCCGTCCCCGCGGGCGGGACGGTCGACGCGAGCTTCACGATCACCTGCAGGGCGCTCACCGGCAGCCTGACGGTGACGACGGCCACCACCGGCCAGAACGCGCCGACGAGCTACACCGTCACCGTGGACGGCGGCCAGAGCCGTACCCTCCCGGCGAACGGCGGGACCACCACCTACACCGGGCTCGCGGCCACGAGCCACACCGTCGCGCTCACCGACGTACCGGGGAACTGCACCGCGAGTGGTGGGGCCTCGAAGACGGTCACCGTGACGGCGAGCGAGACGGCGACCGCAGCGTTCGCGATCACCTGCACGGCGCTCACCGGCAGCCTGACGGTGACGACGGCCACCACCGGCCAGAACACGCCGACGAGCTACACCGTCACCGTGGACGGGGGCCAGAGCCGCACCCTCCCGGCGAACGGCGGGACCACCACCTACACCGGGCTCGCGGCCACGAGCCACACCGTCGCGCTCACCGACGTACCGGGGAACTGCAC
>DATHGL010000022.1:0-2540 GCA_035317625.1 Gemmatimonadales bacterium
CTCCTCCAGGTAGCCACCGAGCGTCACTTGCGGCGCCACCGAGTCGCCCACCGACGGGAAGACCACGCCACCCACGCCGCTCGTCCCCGTGACGATCTTTCGCCCGGACGCCCGCACCTGCTCGAACACGTTCTTGTTGAATTGCAACCCCACCGTCGTGTTGGACGTGATCGCCGCCGTCGGGCGGAACGACGCCGTGGTCGCGACGTTCGCGGTGTAGGCACGGACTTGAGCGCCGTAGCGGAATGCCGTCCCGTCAAGATCGAACGGGATTTCGTTCGGGGGCGTGAGGAAACGGTCGCCCTGATTCGTGACGTCGTATCCCGCCGTGCCGCGCACAGTGAGGAAGCTCCACGGCCGGAAGTTGAGATTCAGACCGCCGGTAAAGCGCTCGATGCGCTGTCCGGCCTGCACCTTTTCGGCCTGCGCCGGTGTGAGAAAGCCGTATCCGCCGTTGGTGGAGCTGTCGGCGGACCCCAGCAGCCCGCTCGGCAGGATCCCGAAGCTGTTGTTGTCGTTCTGGGGCAGCGCCAGATCGCTCGAGACGTAGGCCGTGGTCACCGAGAGATCCATCAGCCGGCTGACCTGGTTCCGCAGGTTGGCGCGGAGGCTGGTCTTGCGCAGGTCGTTCGACTCGAAGATGCCCTTCTCGCGCTGGAAGTCCCCCGAGACGTAGAACGTCGTGATCTCGTTGCCCCCCGAGGCGGACAGCCCATAGTGCTGGCGCACGCCCTGGCGGAACGGCGAGTTCTGCTTGAGGGGGTTGAAGCTGTCCACCGTCGCGATCGGGCCGGCGCAGATCCCCAACGCCACAAACGGCAGAATGCAGAAGTCGCCGTTCGAGTCCTTGCCCTCGTAGTTTGTCGGCCAATCGCCATGATCGTTCAGCGTCGCGCCCTCGGTGAAGACGGTCCATTTGGTGGGTCCCGGCCGTCCCTGTTTGGTGCGGATCTGGATCACGCCGTTGGCGGCGTCGGTGCCGAACAGGGCCGCCGCGGACGGCCCCTTCACGACTTCCACCGATTCCCAGTCTTCCGGGTTCAGATCGTTGAGCCGCGACGGCGCCTGGCCGCCCGACGCGCCGAGCCCGCCGTCGGCGTTCGGCACGTTGTCGACACGCACGCCGTCCACCACGATGATCGGCTCGTTGCGGAGCGAGAGGCTCGTGGCGCCGCGGATCCGGATGCGCGAGCCGGTGCCGGTCGTCCCGCCGCTCTGCATCACCTCCACACCCGGCACGCGCGAGTTGAGAAGATCGGCGGCGTTCATGGGCGCGGCTTCCTGCGTGAGCTTGGCGGCGTCGATCGTCCCCACCGTGTTGCCGATTTCGCGCTTCAGCTGCTCCTGCCCCGTGGCAGACACGATGATCGCGTCGAGCGGCACCGCCGCCCCGGTGAGCGCGAAGTCGAGGGTCGCGGTCTGACCGGCGGCGACCGTGACGGGCTGTGTGGCCGTCGCGTAGCCGATCAACCGCACCTGCACACTGAGCTGCCCGGCGGGCACGTTGGTAATGGTGTAGCGCCCCTCGCGGCTGCTCCGGGCCTGAAGGCTCGTGCCGCCGATCAGGACTTGCGCGCCCGCGACGGGCTGTTGGTTCGCCTTGTCCGTCACCTGCCCGGCGACGGTTCCCTGCTGGGCCTGCACCGGCCCGGCGGCCAATCCCGCGAGCAGCAGGACGGCTGTCGCGACGCCGGGCAACTGGCGAATGGATAGAACGTTCATGGAGCGTATCCTCATCCAAAGGGTCTCTGAACAGGGTCCGGCCGGCGCGGGCGCAGGTAGCAACGCCCGCGGAGCGGCGCGGTGAATCGGTCGACCAGGAGTCCGGCAGGCCAGCTCCGACGGCCTACCGGCGACTACACCTACAGCGCGCTCTGGACGTGGCGACGGAAGGGCAGTGACGACTGCGAGCGGACGAGGTGTGGCGCATGGGCCACTCTCCTTATGACGGGGTTGGGAGCGGTAACAACCCGGCTAAAGTGCCGCCCGCTGCTCGCGGTTGCAAGTTCGCATGTGTTCCAGAACGGAACGCAGCGTGCTGCCTGCACCATCTACATCTGTCCGGGAATTGTGATGACCAGAAAGGACGCGACCTGGCTGCTCTCGCTTTCCGTATGTAGCCTTAACCCCAACCATGAACCGATCTACGCTCCTACTGCTCGGCGGGGCTGCCGTTGCGGCCTGTAACGACCTCGGGGTTCGGCACGGGGCCGCAAGTCTGGGCGTGTCACCGGTCCTCGACTCGGTGTACGTCGGCGACCGGACCCTGGCGCACCGAGTCACCTACGTCGACGAACACGGCAACCCTCAACCGGCGGGAACCGTCGTGTGGACGAGCAGCGACACGACGATCGCCCGGATCGACGCGCAGACGGGCGCGGTCACGGGCCGGAAGCGAGGCGCCGTGGTGATCACCGGGCAGGCGCAGGGCATTATCGGGGGCGCGCTCGTCGTCGTATCGGACACGCTCGACATCACGTTGCTGCTCGACACCGTGTACGTCCTGCCCGGCGACACCCTCAGCGCGCCGGTTACCGTGC
>DATHGL010000023.1:0-4645 GCA_035317625.1 Gemmatimonadales bacterium
GGTTCCGGGAACCATCACACTGACAACGCTGTTCTGAGCCACGAGGGGTTTGTCAACCACAAGATTCGGAGAGCAACAATGCCGGCGACCCAGCCCCGCAACCTCCAAGGCCAGAAGGCCCTCGTGACGGGCGCGACGTCCGGCATCGGCCGTGCAGTCGCCTTGCAGTTGGCCCGCGACGGCGCCGAGGTCATCGTCCATGGCCGCGACGCCGCCCGAGGGGCCGAGACCGTCGAATCGATTACCGCTGCGGGCGGCCGGGCGCGCTTCGTCGGTGCCGACCTGAGCGATCCAGCTGACCTGCAGCGCCTGGTCGAAGCTGTCGGCGATATTGACATCCTGGTCAACAACGCCGGGTTCTCCTGGTTCGGCGCAACGGCGGACCTCAAAGTCGCCACGTTCGACGCCCTGTTCGCCAGCAACGTCCGCGCCGCGTTCTTTCTCGTCGCCGGTTTCGCGCCGGGCATGGCGGCCAGGGGCAAGGGCAGCATCATCAACGTCAGCAGCATGGCGGGCCAGATCGGCCTTGCGGGTGGCGCCGCCTACGGGGCGACGAAGGCCGCCCTCGCGTCTATGACGCGCGCCTGGGCCGCGGAGTTCAGTCCCAGCGGCGTACGGGTGAACGCCATCGCTCCCGGGCCGGTGTACACCGGGGGCGCGGCACCCGAGCGCATCGAAGCGCTGGGGGCCGCTACACTGCTCCGCCGCGCGGCCGACCCCGCAGAAATTGCCGAGGCCGTCGCATTCCTGGCTTCACCCCGCGCCAGTTACGTCACCGGCGCGATCGTCGCCGCTGACGGCGGCCGCACCGCGATCTAGCACAGGTGCGTACGCAGCCAGCGATGGCTGTCGCGTAACCCTGGTCCGAAGAACTACACTCGAGTTCATTCACGCGCCGCCCTTACGCGGCCGTGGTGGGCGCCGATTGTGAGAAGGCAGACCGGTCGGTTCGCTCGATCCACCGTCGTCTAAGACCCAAAGTCCAGGAGATGAACGCCTTCGCGGCGATCCGCGCGGCGGTTGAGTGCAGCGCGCCGTTGACTGGCTGAGCGGCGATCGGCACCGCTGCGCCGCTCAACGGAGATCAGGATCGTTTCCCGTCGGCGGTCGCGTACGATCCGGCGGCCGAGATCCCGCCGCCGATCCCACCCACGCCGCCGAGGCTGTTCGTGTCCAGTCGTGTCGTTTCGCATATGATCCGCTGACGCGCCTCAACCGCTCTCGCTGGCAAACCGTGTGCCTTTGGACGGGGCTCCATGTCGACCACGCGCCCGGACTTCCCATTGCCTCCGCGGCACCAATTTCGGGCGGCTAGAGGCGGGGATGACCCTCGAGACCAGGCGACTCGGCCGTTGGGTTGCTTGCTGCGCTGATGATGTCCTATACGTCGTCCCAGAGCGTCTTGAGCGACAAGGGCTTTATGAGAAAGTGTTCGGAGCCGATAAACAGACCCATGTTGCGCGAGTCGGGCAGCGGCTCGGAACTGATCAGCATGAACCGGCCGCGCAGCTCCGGCCGGGGCTTGGTCCCACAGCCACAACCCGCCACGCTCCGGCATGTTCACGTCCCTGATCACTGCGTCGAACGGTTGACGGCGGAGCGCCTCGAGCCCTTCAACCCCGTTCACCGCCGTCGTTACCTGCCACCGTTTGTGCGTAAAAAAGCGCGCGATCGCCTTCCGGATGGCATCGCTGTCGTCGACCACTACGACCGAGAACGTTTGCTCTGCCATGTCGTCGAGTCTCCTGAAAATGCGGACGCCGCCTACCTGACCGGCGAGCGCATGGTGTGCATGCTTGGGAAGCGTGACTTCGCAGCAGGCATGCCGCTGTTGCGCCGCCGCCTGTCGCGCGGCTGTAGCGCCCTAACTCCAAGTCAGCGGTTGTGTTGCGCCATCAAGCCTGCCCAACGCGGGTGGAACCGCAGTGGGACGTTCGATGAGTGCACTCGAATGTGGCGTCAACCGACCCCGCATGCGCACTGACTCGCAGCAGAGCGCCTTTGCTGGGAATTTCCTCCATTCTGCGTCGTGTCGCAGCGGGCGGCACCTAAGCAGCACCATCGCAGCCACATGCACGTGGCGGCCCGGCCACGTCGAGGCCTGACCACACGCGGGCACAGTTGTTGAATTGGCGCCCCGCCAACATGTCCGCGCCGACGACGTTGCGCATCGTGGTGGTCGACGACCACAAGACTGTTCGCGAGACTGTCGCGAACAGTCTGACGCGCCGGGGGCGTCGCACCACGACGGGGGCGACCGGGCTTCTCGGGTTGGAAGCTGTCCAGGCAGAGGGCTCAGAGTAATGGCCGCCCAGTTTGTGCCGCGCGGCACGTGGCCGCTCACCGTTCCCCTGCTCGCAGCCATCTATGTCGGGGCAGCCAAGCTCGGATTCGAGGCCGCTCCGGCACACGCTGTGGTGTCGTCGGCTTGGCCGCCGGCAGGCATTGCTGTCGCCGCGCTCGTGTTACTCGGCTGGCGCATGTGGCCGGGCGTCGCGCTCGGCGCACTGGTCGCCAACGCGACGAGCGGAGTGCCGGTGGCGGGCGCCCTGGGGATCGCGTTCGGAAACACGCTCGAGGCCGTGGTGGCCGCCTGGCTGCTGCAGCGGGCAGACTTCCGGCCGTCGCTCGAACGACTGCGGGATGTGGCGGCGCTATGTGGGCTCGGGGCGCTGGTGGGCACGATGGTGAGCGCGGCGATCGGCGTGACGAGCCTGTGGTTGAGTGGGGCCGCTTCCGTCGCGGACCTGGCAACCCTCGGGCTGGTGTGGTGGTCCGGCGACGCGCTCGGGGTGCTCATCGTGGCATCCGCCGTGCTCGCATGGGCCAGCGCGTCTCGTCGACTCGCCACGCCCGCGCGGATCGGTGAAGCGCTGGCGGTACTCATGGTCCTGCCAGTGCTCACTGTGCTCCTCTTCCGCTCAGGCGATTACGTGTACGCGATCTTCCCCGCGGCCCTGTTGGCTGCGTACCGCTTCGGGCCGCCGGGGGCCACGGCGGCGACCCTCGTTGTGTCGGCAGTCGCTGTGGCCGTCACGGTGGCAGGTCGGGGAATGTTCGTCACGTCGACGCCGACGAACAATCTGTTCTTGCTCCAGACCTTCATTGCCCTCCTCGCCGTGACCGCGCAGGGGTTTGCGGCCGCGATCGCGGAGCGCCAGCACGCCGAGCACGAGCTGAGGATCAGCGGCGAACACTTGGCGGAGGCGCAAGCCGTCGCGCATCTCGGCAGCTGGTATTGGGACGTGGGGAGCGACCGGCTGGAGTGGTCGGACGAGCTATATCGCATTTTCGGTCTCGTCCCGCGTGGGATCTCACCCACGTTCGAGGGATTCCTCGAGCGCGTCCACCGCGACGACCGAGCGCGCGTGGAGACGACAATCCGCCAGGCCATGGTCGAGAAGGAGCAGTTCCAGTTCGATGAACGCATCGTCCTCCCCAACGGCGACGTTCGGGTACTGGAGTCGCAAGGCCGCGTGCTGCGCGACCCGGACGGCCGCACCACGACCGTACAGGGGATCTGCCAGGACGTGAGCGACGCGCGCCGATCCCAAGAGGCATTGGCGGCGTCCGAGGCCAAATTCGCCAAGATCTTCCACGCGAGCCCGGTCGCCATCTGCCTCGTGGCGCTCGCCGATGGGCGAGTCCTCGACGTCAACCAGCGCTGCGTGCAGATGCTGGGCTATGAGAGGCGCGAAGATGTAGTCGGCAAGCAGCCTCGGAGCTTCGGAATGTGGGCCGAGCCGGGCGAGCAGGACCGCGTGCTCCGCGAGCTGCGGGAGCAGCGGTCCCTGCCAGAGGCGCCGGTCACGTACCGGACGCGGGGCGGCGTGCCACGCCGGGCCATCGTGTCGCTTGAGTTAATCGAGCTTGCAGGCGAGGCTTGCGGGCTTGCCCTGTTCTGGAGGTTGTGACGCTCGACGTCGGTCGCCAAAACCTTTTAGATGGAGCAGTCTACCTCGACGGTGGGTCGTGCCATACTAGACCGGCGTTACGGACGAGAAAGAAGGGCGGACTCTTCGGCCGCCCCCCCTTCCTGAACAGATCCGTCGGCTCTAGTTGCTTGCGGCGATCTTGTGGAAGGTCGAGTTCGACACCTCGTAGGCCACAACCTTCGGTGTTCCCTCAACCACCTTCGCCAGGCTCGTCAGCACCTGCGGATAGATGTCGCGGTTATAGTTGTCCGCGTCCTCTTTCCGATCCCACAGACTGATCGCAACCGCCTCGGAGCGGTCCGAGGTGAGGAACGAAATCTCGTCCTTGAAGCCATTCTGCTTCCGAAGCAGGGGGAGGACGTCCTTCTCGAACGTCCGGGTAAACTCACCAGCCGTGTTGGCCTTTAGATGCAAGGACACATTGCGTGCGTGCATATGTGGACTCCTTTGCGTGACCTACGTGACTGCTACAGCGTGTCTGTGCGTGTGACCACGTCTATTTAGTACATCCCGCCCATGCCACCGCCGCCGGGCATCGGGGGCATCTTCTCCTTCTCCTTCTTCTCCACCACCACGCACTCGGTGGTGAGGAGCAGTCCCGCAATGGACGCGGCGTTCTGCAGCGCCGAGCGGGTGACTTTGGTCGGGTCGATGACGCCGGCCGCGACCAGATCCTCGTACTCGTCGGTCTGGGCGTTGTAGCCGTAGTG
>DATHGL010000024.1:0-4742 GCA_035317625.1 Gemmatimonadales bacterium
CGATGCTCGCCGCCCGCACGATGACCGGCGCCGACGACCTCACGGTGTACGCCCTCCCGCACGACCGGTTGCGCGACGTGCTGAAGAAGTACAACCGATTGACTCCGTGAGCCCCGACAACGGCGCGTTTCCCCGTCTCAAGGCCGCTGACCTGCGGGTCCGCCCGCTCGCGCGCGCCGAGACCATCCCGTCGGCGTGGTACACGGACCCGCGGTTTCATGCGCTCGACCGGGACGCGATCTTCGCGGCCACGTGGCAACACGTCGCCGATGCGCAGCAGCTCGCGCAGCCGGGCGACCACGTGGTGACCGGGGTGGCAGGCGAGCCGATCATCGTGGTGCGGGGGAAGGACGGCGAGCTGCGCGCGTTCTACAATGTCTGCCGCCACCGGGGCGGACCGCTCGCCATGAAGGACGGCAACGCCGACATGCTGATCTGCAAGTACCACGGCTGGACCTATCGGCTCGACGGCGTGCTGCGGGGCGTGCCGCACTTCAATCGCGTCGAGCTGTTCGACAAGCGGAATTATGGCCTCACGCCGGTGCACCTCGCGGAGTGGGAGGGGCTGGTCTTCGTGAGCCTGGCCGAGCGACCCAGACCACTGCCCGCGTATCTCAAGGATATCCGCGAGCGGGTCGCTC
Source organism: Gemmatimonadales bacterium (assembly GCA_035317625.1). GTDB lineage: Bacteria > Gemmatimonadota > Gemmatimonadetes > Gemmatimonadales > GWC2-71-9 > AG41. Next base: position 642 of record DATHGL010000024.1, read on the forward strand.
CCACCCAGATTGGGCGGCTCACGTTCGCCCGCCGGCTCGAATACGACGTGCGGGCCAACTGGAAGGTCTACGTCGACAACTACCTCGAGGGCTACCACGTGCCCTACGTGCACCCTGAGCTGTACACCCTGTACGATTACGAGGGATACGTGACCGAGGTGCACGACTGGTACTCGGTGCAGGTGGGCCCGCTGACGGGCGACAGCAACATTTACACCGCCGGCGGTGGTGCAGCCTTGTACTACCAGGTGTTCCCGAACCTGATGCTCAACGTCGTGCCGGGACGGCTGCAGTCGAATGTCGTGATCCCGGTCGCCCCCGATCGCTGCAAGGTCGTGTTCCGCTACTACTACGACGACGTCGAGTCGCCCGCGGCCCGCCAGCGGATCGAAGCGGACATCGCGTTCTCGGACAAGGTGCAGCAGGAGGACGCGGAGATCTGCGAGCGGGTACAGCAGGGACTCGGCTCCCGAGCGTATGACAAAGGACGCTTCTCCGTGCGATTCGAGGAGGGCGTGTACCACTTTCAGAAACTCCTCAAGAACGCCTACCGGACCTGGCGCAGGCGCTGATGGCCGAGCTCAAGCGCCAGCTCGGGCTACTCGACTCGACGATGATCAACGTCGGCACGATCATCGCCTCCGCGATCTTCATCGTGCCCAGCGCCATCGCCTTCCAGCTCCACGCGTCCATTCCCACGATCCTCGTCTGGATCGCGGGAGGCCTCGTGTCGTTGCTCGGGGCGCTCTCCGTGGCGGAGCTCGGCGCGGCGATGCCGCGGGCGGGCGGGCAGTATGTGTACCTGACCCGCGCGTACGGGCCCGTCTGGGGGTTCCTCTACGGCTGGTCGAGCGGGGTCGTGATCAATCCCGCGTCGATCGCGGCGATCGCGGTGGGATTCGCGACCTATCTCGGGTTCTTCGTGCCGCTCGCGAACCCGGGCATCAAGGCTGTCGCCGTCGCGTCCATCGTCGGGCTGACGGCCCTGAATTCGCTCGGGGTCAGGGTTGGGGCGGTGACCCAGAACGTCCTCACGTTGATTAAGATGGCGCTGCTCGCGGCGCTGATCGTGGCCGGCTTCGTGCTCCCAGGCGGGAGCGTGGCGAACCTGTCACCGCTGTGGCCCGACGCGCCGCTCGGCAGCCTGATCGCGCCGTTCGGCGTCGCAATGGTTGCGGCGCTGTGGGCGTACGACGGCTGGATCGAGATCACGTATGTCGGGAGCGAGGTGAGGGACCCCGAGCGCAATCTGCCGCGCTCGATCGTGTTGTCCACGCTGATCGGCATCGCGCTGTACTGTCTCGTGACCGCCTCGTTCGCGTACGTGCTCTCCCCGGCCAAGATGGCGGCGTCGTCGCTCGTCGCCTCGGACGCCGCGCAGGTGACCCTGGGCCGGGCGGGCGCGGCGTTGGTGGCCGTGGCCATCATGACCGCCACCCTCGGCTCCAACAACGGGATCGTCTTGACGGCGGCGCGGGTGCCGTACGCGATGGCGCGCGACGGCCTGCTGCCAGGCTGGCTGGGTGGCGTGCACCCCCACTTCCTGACGCCGGTGCCGTCGCTCTTCGTCCAGGGCGTTATCTCGATCGGGCTCACGTGGATTTCAACGGAGCCCTCGTGGAAAGACACGTACAATCGACTCTTCACGTACGTCGTCCTCGCGGAATTCGTGTTCTACGCGATGTCGTGCGGGGCGGTGATCCGGCTGCGGTCCAAGGCGCCGGATCTGGTGCGGCCCTACAAGACCTGGGGATACCCCGTCACGCCTATCGTCTTCATCCTGTTTTCCTTGTGGCTGATCGTGAACACGGCGCGCGAGCAGCTCGCCGACTTCGCCGTCGGGATGGGATTGATTCTCGCAGGACTGCCGTTGTATTGGTGGATGCGACGTCGTCAGGCGTCGGTCATCGGCAATCCGTAGGAACGTCTTACTCGTCGTCCGCCCCGTGCTTTCCGAGCTGCCGCAAGGCCGCTTCCACATCCTTCCTGGTGTCCGCATACTTGAGCGTGCCGGCGATCGCCTGCAAGCGCGGCACACCGAGCTGGCGGGGCAGTGTGAACTGGAACGCCTCGACCGCCCAGCGCCGCACGGCGCGACGCTCGTCGTCGAGATGGCTGGCGAGCAGATCGAGCGCGTGGGCGCTGCCCCGGCCGGCGAGCGCCGCGAGCACGTGCGCGGGCAGAGGACCGGTGCCGAGCAGCGCCTCGATGCGCGGGAGGGCGCTCGTGTCCCCCGTTTGGGCCATGATGCGGTAGGCCGCTTCCTGGATCACGTCCTGGTAGGACGGGGTGGCGAGCCCCCAGGTGACGGCGCTGTCCCGCGCAGTCGAGTCGGAGCGGACCAGCGCGATGAGCGCCGCGGCACGCACCGCGTAGCTCGGGTCGCCCCGAAACGCCGCGCGCGCCAGGTCAGCGGCACGCGGCCCGCCGACCTGACCCAACGCGGTGATGGCGGCACGACGCACCTGCGCCGATGTGTCCCGCAGCGCGGCGGTGAGTGGCCCCGTGGCGCTCGCCGCCGGGAAGGCCGCCAGTGCCTCGACCGCCGCAGCGCGGGTGCGGAAGTAGTCGGCCGCCGTGGCGGCCCAGGCCAGCGCGGCGCTCGCCGCCGTGTCCCCGGTGCGTCGTGCCAGCTGCGCCGTCACCCACTGCCGGTTCCACAGGTCGGGATCCCGCGTGAGCTGCGTGGCGAGCCACGGAGTGGGCTGGTCGAAGGTGAGCCGCTTGAGGATCGTGTTGCCGTCGTCGAACACCACCATCGTCGGCGCGCCGGGGAGCTGCGGGATCTCGATCGTCTGCTCCCGGGCCACGAGCTCCGCCCGCCGGACGACGTCGGCGCCGCCCGCCGTCCCGACGCGCACCGTGACCGGCATGCGGAACGCGGTGGGCGTCTCGAATGTGAGTCCCGTGCTGTCCGGTTTGCCCGAGTCCGTTTGGGTTTGCTTCACGGTCAACGTGAGCGTCCGCGCGACGGTGTCGTAGGCGGCAGTGACGGTGAAGTCCGGATGCCCCGCCTGATACATCCACTCCCGCCAGAACCAGTCGAGGTTCTCACCGGTCGCGTCGAGCACCGCCTGACGCAAGTCGTCTGTGGTCGCGTTCTCCAAGGCGTGCCGGGTGAGGTAGCGGTGCAGCGCCGCCCAGAACCGCTCCGGGCCCAGGTGCTTGAGGAGCATGCGCAGCACGAGCGCGCCCTTGGGATAGACGTTGTTCGAGCCGAGCGCCGCGAGCGGCATCCGGCGTCCCTGGTCGATCTGGAGATACTGGCGGTACTCGTCGAGGTAGTAATCGTCCTCGGCATGCTGCCCGAGCTTCTCGCGCCAGTACTGACCCGGGAGAAATTCGGCGAACCCCTCGTTGAGCCACATGTTGGCCCAATTCTCGGTGGTGACGTAGTCGCCGAACCATTGGTGGGCGAGCTCGTGCGGGATCAGGAGCCACTGGTACCATGGGCGATCGAGGTAGGCGCGCTCGTCGGGGAGCCAGTCCACGAGCGTGGTCGCGCTCACGTTTTCCATGCCGCCGAAGAAGTCGGCGACCGTCGTCTGCGCGTACTTGGCCCAGGGGTAGCCGACCCCCGTCAACCGGGAGTACACATCGATCATGTCCGGCGTCGCGCCGAACAGACGCCGGGCCCGGCTCGAGTCGGCACGGTAGACGTAGTAGTCCACTGGAACCCCGCGCCACCGATCGCCGAGCTTCACGAGCGGCGCGACGATCAGGGACACCAGATAGGTCGCGCTGGGCCGGTCCTGGTGCCACGTGACCGTGTGCGTTCCACCCGGGTTCCTCCGGTCGGCCAGGAGGTTGCCGTTCGAGACCACCGTGTACTGCGCGGGAACGGTGGCGACCAGGTCCCAGGTCATCTTGTCGTTCGGGAAATCGTATGTCGGAAACCAGAGATGGTTGTCGTGCTCCTCGCCCTGGCTCCAGATCTGCTGCGGGCGGTGCTCGCGGCCGTCGGGCTGGATGAAGGTCAACCCGCGTCCGTTCTCGACGCGCGCGTGGTACTCGAGAATGAAACGCAGCGTATCGTGAAACGCGAGCGAGCGGGCGGGGTAGACGACGAGCGTATCGCCGTGCGCGGCGCTGCGGAGTGCC
>DATHGL010000025.1:0-9545 GCA_035317625.1 Gemmatimonadales bacterium
CTCCGTCGATCACTCCACGCTGCGGCGCGGCATGCCGACGATCAACGCGCTGTTCTCGCACCAGGTCGCCGTCATCATGGGCGATTACCTGTACTCCCGCGCGATCATCGAGCTGGTCCGGCTGGACGACCTCGAGCCGCTGCGCGTGTTCGCCCGGGTCACGAACGAGATGACCATCGGCGAAATGCGCCAGCTCGAAGCCCACGATAAGCTGGCGTACGGCGAGGCGCAGTATGACCAGCTGATCCGGGCGAAGACCGCGTCGTTGCTGTCGGGGGCGTGCGAGGTCGGCGCGCTGCAGGCGCCCGCCGCGTATCGTGCGGCGCTCGGCCGCTTCGGGATGCACCTCGGCATGGCGTTCCAGATCGCCGACGACCTGCTCGACTACACGGCGGCGGAGGCGGTGACGGGAAAGCCCTCGGGGCTCGACTTGCGAGAGCACAAGGTGACGCTGCCGTTGATCGCGGCGCTCGAGGCCATGTCGCCCACCGACCGGCGGCTCGTGGGCGAGCTCATGACGGCGCCCGAGCCCGCCGACGCGCTGGTCGCAGAGGTGATCCGGCAGGTGGCCGCGGCGGGCGGCTTGGACTACGCGCGCCGCCGGGCGCTGGAGCTGGCCCAGCAGGCGGAGGCGGAACTGGACATCCTGCCCCCCTCGCTCGCGCGTGATGCGCTGCGGGAGAGCATTGCGTACGCCGTGGAGCGCCGTAGCTAGCCCGTGGCGCCAGGCCCACGCAGGCCGTTATTTTACTTCGGAGTCCTGGCGACCGGCTTCGTGCTGGGCGGTTTCGTCCACTCGCTGCTGCGGCGCTTCTTGCCGCAGGGGCCGGCGAAAGAAATCTTCACCTGGGCGGTGACGCCGACGTTGGGACCGGTCCACATGGATCTGTTGGTCGTGTCGATTACGCTCGGGCCCATTGGATTCGACGTATCGCTGCTGGCGCTGCTGGGAGTGGCCATCGCCTACTACGTCGCCCGGTCGATCTTCTGAAGCGAGGCGCGTCATGTTCGGGGACCTGTCGTTCAGCCACATCGTGATTCTGCTGCTCGTGCTGGTGTTGGTGTTCGGCGCGAAGCGGATCCCGGAGATCGGATCCTCGCTGGGGCAGGGGATCAAGGAGTTCAAGCGCAGCCTCAAGGAAGCCACGGGCGACGACCAGCCCACCATCCCGCCGCGCGGCGTCCAGCCGCCGACCTCCAACCCGCTGTCGACGAGCGGTGATCCGAAGCGCCTGAGCGACTAGCTCTCGGCGGCCGCCGACGGGCGGAAAAACTCGGTGCGGCGGTCCACGATTTTTGCGCTGGCGCGCAGCGCGGCGATGTACTGCTGCACGCGCGCCTGGGCGAGCGGCCGGAACAGCGCTTCACGCTGCTGTGCGCGCTGCTTCAACCAGGCGGCCGAGTCGGCGGCGTGGCGCGCCAGACTCTGCACCACGAAGGCACCCGTTTCACCCTCGACGACCCCGCTCCGCTCCCCCGGCTTGAGCCCGAACGCCGTCCCCAGCACCAGCGGATTGCGCGCGAACTCGGCAGGCGCGGTGACGCGGGTGAACTGCCCCAGCTTCTCGACACGGTAGCCCCGGGCCCGGCCCGCGCTGAGGAGATCGGTGGCGGCGCGTAGCGCCGCGGCCGCCTGCTCCGCCTGCTGGCGGGCCACGGCCTTCTTCTTCTCGTAGCGGGCCGCATCGAGCACGCGGGCGCGGACCTGTGCCAGCGGGGGCACTCCGGCGGCCTCGAGCGAATCGAGCCGAAACACGTCGCTGGCGTGCGCGGCGTCGATCACCGGGCTCGTCTCGCCCGGACGCGCCTCGAACGCCCAGACGCTCACGTCGGGCACCATCGTCTGGCCGAGCGTGAGCCGCTCGTGCTGGATCAGCTTCGGGGCGCGTGCGACGGGCAAACCGAGCCGTTGCGCCGCGCTGTCGAGCCGGGCGCCGTCGGTCTGCTCCGCCGCTAGTCGGTCCAGGGTGTCGGCCCGTGCGTCCACGGCGTCGAGATGCGGGCCTTGGAGCACGATCGGCACGAGGATATGACGCACGTGCACCGAGTCGCCCTTCGCGGCGTCGAGACGGATCAGGTGATAGCCGAACTCGGTGAGCACCGGCTCGCTGAGCACGCCCGGCGCGAGACGCCGCACCGCCGCGGCGAACGGCGGGACGAATCCGCGGGCGTCGCGCTTCACCCAGCCGAGATCGCCGCCCTGGGAGGCGCTTCCGGAGTCGGCCGACTCCTTCTTCGCCACGTCCTCGAACTTGGCCTTGCCGCTCGCGACCGCGGTCCGCAGCGCGCGCACGTGCGCCAGGGCCGCCGCGGTGTCGGCGGCATCCGGAATGCGCGGTAACGCGACGTAGCTGAGCCAGGCCGCCGCGGGTCGCTTGAAGTCGTCGCGGTGCGCCTGGTAGTAACGCTCCAGCTCGGCATCGGACACGGGCGCGAGCGAGTCGGGAACGTCCTCCGGCCGGACCGCGAGCAACGCGACCGTCACCGACTCGTGTTGGTCACGCCAGACGCGCCACAACCGCGCGTCCGAGACGTATACGTCGGCCGTGATGTAATCCTCGAGCTTGCGCTGCGGCAGGTATTCCCGGTAGAGCTGCTCAATCTGGGCGGCGAACTCCGGCCCGGCGGTCGTCAAGTACCGCTGCCATTTGCTGATGTCGAACTGGCCGTTGGTCTGGAACGTCGGATCCCGCAGCACCTGCTGCAGGATCTGCGGCGGCGGCGAGCTGCGCGCTGCTTGGATCAGCTCCTCGTCCGAGATGACGATCCCCAGGCGCCGGTACGCCCGCTCGAGCAGGATGTTCTGGATGAACTGGTCGGCGACCCGATTCTGAAGCTGCTGCTCGTCCTCGCGCGACAGGCGCCCGCCGCCCTGCTGCCGCCGGTACTGCTCGAGCGTGGCCTGATACTGCAGCTGAAACGCTTGCGAGCGTACCACCGCGCCGTCGACTTTGAGAACGACGTCCTTGCCACCCGCGAAAATGTCCGACACTTGACCATATGCCATCCAGCCAATGAAGCTGATCGCCACCACCCAGAACACGGGCTTCGTGATTTCGCGCATCGCGCGCATCATAGCGGGCAAGACTCCAGACGAAACGGGTGAGAAGGGGCATAAGTCTATAAACGACAACACGAAAACTCAAGCGAGCGAGCGTCAGTCAGATTGACAGCGCGGCCCGGCAAACACTATCATTGTCCAATTCCCCCAACCACTTAGGCCGTGGTCTACACCAGCGAGATCGAAAAGCTCGAACAACGGTGGGCGGAGAACCCCAAGGGACGAAATTTCGCTCCGTTGGCGGACGCCTATCGTAAAGCGGGAGAACTAGATAGAGCCCTCGAGCTGTGTAAAGCCGGCCTCGAACTCCATCCCGACTATGTCAGCGCGCACATTGTCTTCGCGCGCTGCTTGATCGAACAGAAGGACGACAGCGGCGCCTCCGACGTGTTCCGGAGGGTCCTGGCCCTCGACCCGGAGAACGTGCTCGCGCTCAAGATCTTGGCGGAGATCGCCGCGCGCGGCGGCCGGTTCGACGAGGCGGTGGAGTGGCTCGGCCGGCTACTGAACGCCGATCCGATGAATGGCGATGCGGCGGAGGCGATGACACGGGCAAAGGGTAAGGCTGCCCAGTCCGCGGCCAAGGCGACGCCACCGCTGCCGGTGGCGACGATCCCTGAGCCCGTCGTGCGGTTGATGCCCGAAGCGGGCCACCCCCAACCACCGATGCCCCACGCCCCGGCATCCCCGCCACCCGTTGCCCTGCCCGACTTCGTGGTCGACCACGCGTCCGAAGGCCCGGCCTCTCCCGATCTCGCGGCGCAGGGCACGCCTTCCGACATCGAGACCTTCGACGGCACGCTCGACTTCAATGCGGTGGCCCACCGCGCGGCCCGGGCGGACGGGCTCGAAGTGCAGGAGGAAGTCGAGCTCAAGCCGCAGGACTTGGTGGTGGAGGGTCTGGCCCACTCGCAGTACGAGAGCGGGACCTTCGCGATGCTGCCCGAGGCCGAGTCGGACGACGCCTTCCCGACGATCGACCTGCCGCTGATCATGCCGGACGACGTGGACGAGCCCGCGCCTCCGCCGCTGCCCGAGCCCGTGGTCGAGGCGGCGCTCCCCGCGCGCCCCCCACCCCCCCCACCCCCCGCGGCGGTCGCGCTGTCGGACGACGATGGAGCGGCGGACACGGCCACGCTGTCGCGCGCCGAGCCGATGCTCACAGAGACGATGGCGGAGCTGTACCTGCGGCAGGGCCACCAGGAGGAGGGTGTGCGGGTCTATCAGGCCCTCCTGGCGCAGCGGCCCGCGGACACGCGCCTGCGGGCGCGGGTCGCGTCCCTTGTCTCGGGAGGGAGGGGGGGAGGCGGACGGGAGACGGGTGAGACGGTCCAGGTTTTCCTGAGGCGGATCCTGGCGGGGCGGCCGGGGATGCCGGCGGCGGAGCCGCCTCCGACGGCCAGCGACTCGCCCCTCGACGGCGCGTTCGCGAGCGCCCAGCCCGATGGCGAGCCGGAGGCCGCCTTCCTCGGCCGGGGCGAGGCGACGCGAGCTGCGTCGGACAATATCTCGCTCGACCAGGTGTTCGGCGATGAGGGTCCGCGACGCTCGACGCCGGCGGCGGATAGGGCCGGGCCGGTGCCGGAGACTGCCGCCCCGGGCGCACCGCCAGGCGGCGGTTTCTCATTCGACCAGTTCTTCAGCCCCTCGCAGGAGCCTGAGGCGGGCGGGGGTGGAGGGCGGGCCCCGGCCGAAGGCGGCACCGCGCCCCGGACCCCGGGCCGCGCGTCCGGTGCCGCCCTGCGGCCGCCGGTGGAGGACGAAGGCGAGCTCGACCAGTTCCAGACTTGGCTCCGAGGCCTCAAGTCCTAGTGCACATCGCCGTGCTGAACGGCCCGAACCTGAATCTGCTGGGCGAGCGCGAGCCGGAGCTGTACGGACGCACCACGCTGGCGGAGATCGAGGCGCGCACCCGCGCGCGAGCCCGGGCGCTTGGCGTCGAGGTGTCGTGGACGCAGACGAACCACGAGGGGGAGCTGGTGGATGCGATCCAGCGACTCCCCGGGAAGGTCGACGGCCTGGTGCTCAATGCCGCCGCGTTCACGCACACGAGCCTCGCGGTGCGTGACGCGCTGCTCGCGGTGCGCATCCCGTTCGTTGAAGTCCACCTCTCGAACATCTTCGCGCGCGAGGCCGAGCGACGCCGCTCGGTGCTGGCGGACGCCGCGGTGGGTCTGGTGACGGGGTTCGGTGCGGAGAGCTACCGGCTGGGACTCGAGGGCCTGGTCGGCTATCTCCAGGCCCGCCATGACCCCTGACCGGCGGCGCGCGCGGCAGGAGGCGTTGGTCCGAGCGCTGGAGGCGGACGGCCTGGACGGACTGCTCGTGTCGTCGCATGCCAATATCCGATACCTGACGGGGTTCTCGGGCTCGGCAGCGCTGGTCGTGGTCACCCGGGCCGACGTGCTGCTGGTGACGGACTTCCGGTACGACGAGCAGGCGCGCGCGGAGGCCGGAGCCGTCGCGCGTGTCGAGGTCGAGAGCACCAGCGTGTGGGACCGCTTTTTCAAGGAGCTCGCCACGCTGGGGCCGCTCGACGCGGTGGGTTACGAGGCGCACACCCTGACGGTGCATGACGCGGAGCGCTTCCCGCAGGCGGGGAAGGCGTGGCGGTGGAAGCCCACGACGGAGCTGGTCGAGCGGCTGCGCGCCGCGAAGGACGAAGGCGAGGTCGGTGCCATCAAGAGCGCGGCCCTGCTGGCGGGCGAGGCGTTGCGCCAGACGCTGGTGCAGGTGCGGCCCGGCATGACGGAGCTGGCGATCGCCGGAGCGCTGGAGGGGGCGCTGCGACGGCTGGGAAGTGAGGGCCATCCGTTCTCGACCATCGTGGCGTCGGGTCCGCGGAGCGCGCTGCCACACGCCCGCTCGAGCGGACGGGCGGTGGCGGTGGGCGAGTGGCTGCTACTAGACTTTGGGGCTCAGGTGGACGGTTACTGCGCCGACATTACGCGCACGGTGGTGGTGGGAGCGCGGGCGAGCGAGCGGCAGCGCGTGCTGTACGGTCTGGTGCATGACGCGCAGCGACGCGCCCGCACGGGCGTGCGGGCGGGGATGAGCGGGCGGGACGCGGATGCGCTCGCGCGCGAGCCGATCGCGGCGCGCGGCTTCGGCGATGCGTTCGGCCACTCGCTCGGTCACGGGCTCGGGCTCGAGGTGCATGAAGCGCCACGCCTCTCGAAGATCAACGCCGATCCCCTCCCCGCCGGCGCCGTGGTGACCATCGAGCCGGGCGTGTACCTCGCGGGTGAGGGTGGTGTGCGCATCGAGGACGACGTCCACCTCGCGCCGGACGGCCGGGGCGCGGAGCTGCTCTCCGACGGGCTGACGGACCTCGTGGAGCTCGTGTAACTTTGGGGGCCATGAACCTCGATATCATCGCGCAACTCGTGCAGATCTTGAAGGAGGCGCCCGAGCTGGGCGCGATCGAGCTCCGCCGGGGTCTGTTCGGGGCGTGGTCGTCGGTCCGGGTGTCCAAGGCCGGCGTTTCCAACGCCGGGGGCGGGCACCCCTTGGTCGTGACCGCGTCGTCTCCCAGCGCGCCTGCGCCGGGTGCCGGGGTGGCGGAACCGGGGGGCGGGAGACGGGAGTCCGTGCCCCCCCCGCATCTGGTCGAGATCAAGTCTCCCATGGTGGGGACGTTCTATTCGGCGCCGGAGCCTGGGGCCGAGCCGTACGCGAAGGTGGGGAGCCGAGTGGCGACGGGGCAGGTGGTATGCATTATCGAAGCGATGAAGATCATGAACGAGATCGAGTCCGAGGTCGCCGGGGTCGTGCGCGAGGTACTGCTCGAGAACGCCCAGGCGGTCGAGTTCGGACAGCCCCTTTTCCGGGTGGACCCTCATGGCTGACGCGCCCCAGACCGGTCAAGCGACGTTCAACTTCAAGGCGGCCATCACCCAGATGGTCCAGCGCAACGCCTCCGACCTGCTGCTGAAGGTGGGCCGGCCGGCGACGATCCGCGTGAACGGCGATCTGGTGGGGCTCGACACGACGCCCCTGAAGCCGGAGGAGCTGAAGTCGCTCGCGGAGCAGATCATGACCCCGCGCCAGGTGAAAGAGTTCGCCGAGCACAAGGAGGCGGATTTTGCGATCGGCGTGCCCGGGGTGGGGCGATTCCGGACCAACGTGTACCAGCAGCGCGGGACGGTGGCGTTCGCGTTCCGGGCCATTCCGTATGAAGTCAAGACGATCCGCGATCTGAACCTGCCGCTGGTGCTCGAGGAGACCGCGCTGCGGCCGCGCGGGCTGGTCCTGGTCACCGGCGTGACGGGGTCGGGAAAGTCCACGGCGCTCGCCGCGATGATCAACCACATCAACACGAACCGGCGGGTGAACATCATCACGATCGAGGATCCGATCGAGTTCCTGCATCGGGATAACCTCGCCAACATCTCGCAGCGCGAGGTCGGGAACGACACGCTGTCCTTCAACGCGGCGCTGCGCCACGTCCTGCGCCAGGCGCCCGACGTGATCCTGATCGGCGAGATCCGCGACACGGAGACGCTCGACACCGCGCTCAAGGCGGCGGACACCGGGCACCTGGTCTTTTCGACGCTGCACACGACGGATGCGACACAGACGATCAGCCGCGTGATCTCCTTCTTTCCCCCGCACCAGCACGAAGAGATTCGCCATCTGCTGTCGACCGCGCTCCACACGATCGTGTCGCTGCGGCTGGTGCCCCGCAAGGACGGGAAGGGGCGGCTGCCCGCGTCGGAGGTGCTGATCAACACGGCGGCGGTCCAGGAGAACATGCGGGATCTCACGAAGTCGCTCAGCATCCCCGACCTGATCGCGCAGGGCTCGGTGCAGTACGGCATGCAGAGCTTCGATCAGTCGCTGTTCTACTGGTACCAGCAGGGGATGGTCAGCTACGAGAGCGCGATCTTCTACGCCACGAATCCGAGCGAGTTCGCGCTGAAAGTCTCGGGCGTGGACTCGGGCGAGAGCCAGGCGTTCGGCGGGACCACGGCCGCGGCCGGCCTGCGCGGCGACATCACACCCTGATGTTCAAGAAGGTGCTGATCGCGAACCGCGGGGAAATCGCCCTGCGGGTAATCCGCGCATGCAAGGAGCTGAGCATCGCGACGGTCGCCGTCTACTCCGAAGCGGACCGCGACAGCCTGCACACCCGGTTCGCCGACGACGACGTCTGCATCGGCCGGGCCCCCTCCCGCGACAGCTATCTGAACATCCCGCGCATCATCGCGGCCGCCGAGATCACCGGGGCCGACGCGATTCACCCCGGGTACGGGTTCCTGGCGGAGAACGCCGAATTCGCGGACATCGTGCGGGCGTCGAACATCACGTTCGTGGGCCCGACCGGCGACCAGATCCGGCAGATGGGCGACAAGGCTGCCGCCCGGAAGCTCGCCCAGAAACTCAAGGTGCCCACGGTGCCCGGCTCACCCGGGCCGGTCGAAGACGCGGAGGCGGGACTCAAGATCGCCGAGAAGATCGGCTTTCCCGTGATCATCAAGGCGTCGGCGGGCGGGGGCGGCAAGGGGATGCGCGTGGCGCAGGATGAGGAGCAGTTCCCCCAGGCCTTCTCGCTCGCGAAGCAAGAGGCGCTCGCCGCGTTCGGGTCGGACGAGGTGTACCTCGAGAAGTATCTCGCCCGGCCGCGCCACATCGAGATCCAGATCATGGGCGACACCCACGGGCGCGTCATGCACCTGTGCGAGCGCGACTGCTCGGTCCAGCGGCGGCACCAGAAGTTGATCGAAGAAGCCCCGAGCCCCGCGGTGGATCAGACCCTGCGCCAGGACATCGGGGACGCGGCGGTGCGACTCGCGGAAGCCATCAGCTACGCGGGCGCCGGGACGATCGAGTTCCTGCTCGAGGAAGACGGCTCGTACCATTTCATGGAGATGAATACCCGGATCCAAGTGGAGCACCCCGTGACGGAGATGTGCACCAACTTCGACCTCGTGAAGGAGCAGATCCGGGTGGCGGCGGGAGAGCCGCTGTCGTTCGTGATGAACGGGCACCGGCTGCGCGGGCATGCCATCGAGTGCCGAGTGAACGCGGAGGATCCGTCCCGCAACTTCCAGCCGAGCCCCGGCACCATCACCGTGTACCATCCACCGGGCGGCCCGGGCGTGCGGGTCGACACCCACATCTACGCCGGGTACACCGTGCCGCCGTACTACGACTCGCTGCTCGCGAAGCTGATCGTCCACGGCAACACCCGCGCGGAGGCGCTCGCGCGTATGCGGCAGGCGCTCGACTCGTTTATTATTGAAGGCGTGACCACGACCATTCCCTTTCTCAGTCGGGTCATGCGTCATCCCGACTTCGTCGCCGGCCGCGTGGACACCAAGTTTCTCGAGCGCGAGCCCCAACTGCTCCAGCCACCCGCATGAGAATCGACGTGCACTTCACGCCCGTCGGCCTGGTCGCGGGGGATCTCGCCGGCCGGGGCGTCGTCGTGATCGACGCGCTGCGCGCGACGACCACCGTGATCACCGCCCTCGCGAACGGC